>CAVBPP010000229.1:0-3230 GCA_963597295.1 Paratractidigestivibacter sp.
GAGGCCGAAGCCGGGCTTGAGGGCGAATACGTGCTCGAGCAGAAGGCGAAGCTGGTGCTGATGGCTGGCGCCGATGCCGCGTACCTGGTGCCGTCGGGGCAGGATTGGGCCCATGATGCGCTGGGGGATGCGACGGTGGTGCCCGGCATGGCCTACAGCGACGGCGAGCCGTTCCTGGAGGGCGATGCCTGCGTGGACGGCTATTTCCAGGCCGATGCCGATGGCCGTTGGACCCGCCTTTCGTCCGGCCGCGCCGATATGGCCGCGGGCGCCATCGCATGGCGCGCATCGCTTGAGGACTTCCCCGAGGTTATGGAAGAGCTCGAGGCGGCCATGGACGTTTCGGCCTGGCGCCACGTCGCCGAGCAGGCGACGATGAAAGCCCTCGCGGGCAGATGATATTTTCGTTTCGACATGATAGGATTTGCGGAATGAGCGGCGCCGCCGTCGATGCCTGCGGGCTTACGGCGGCTTGCCGTTGTTTCAAGGATTTCGAAAGGGGAGGGCGACATGGGCGAAAACGGCTCCGAAGCGCAGTGCGGCGCTTCGAAGGCGAGCGGTCTTGCGACGGCGCTTTGCGCGGTGCTGGGGCTCGCGTTCATGTTCGGCGGCATATGGCTGGCAGACGCGCAGCTTCTTGGCGCTAGCTCCTCCGAGGCCGGCACGCTCGCCATGCGCGTTTGCACCTGCGCGGTGTATTGCCTGTTCTACGCCGTTGCCGTGTGGTATTCGCATGGCGATGGGGACGTGCGCTGGATGTTCGGCGCGTCAGCCGTGCTGGGCCTTGTGCTGTTCACCATCGGCGCGCTCATGACGTTTCTGGTGATGCCCCAGCTCGAATCGGGCGGCGCGGCGTGGTCTGCCGTCGGCATGCTCGCGTTGCTTTCGGTGAAAACCGTCGGCGCCCCGCTGAGCGTCGGTTTGGTATGCCTGTTCGCGCGCTTGGGGCGCGCCATGGTGGTGCGCTCGTGCACGCTCGGGATGCTGGGCGCCTTCGCCCTGTACTCGCTCGTGTCGCAGAGCGGTCCCGCCGCCGCGCTCGGCCCCGAGGGCATCGTGGTGGTCGCCGGGCTTTTCCTGGCGGTTGCCCTGCTTTTGGCCATGGTCGGTTTCGGCGGCGCGCCGTCGCGGCTGAAGACGGGCAAGGGCGCCGCGGTGCATGACGTGCTGGCCGTGCCGGGCGTGGTAAAGCGTCCCATCGCGAAGGTGGTGACGCCCGGGTTCGTCATCATGCTGGTGTTCTCGGCCATGATGCTCGGCTTTCTGCGCAACGGCTTCACCGGCGGCGACTTCCATAACGACCCGGTCACGTTCGTGGCGCTGATCGCGCTTCTGGCCTTGGCTTTCGCGTGGCGCGGGCTGCGCATCGAGCACGTGTTCTACGGCGCGTTGCTGTCCACCGCCGTGGGAATTTTGCTGGCGCCCTCCGTTGCCTGGGCGCTGCCCGGCTTGGATCGCTTCATGTGCGGGCTGGGCACGGCGCTGTTCGAGGTGGTGTCCTGGGCGCTTGTGGTTTGGGCTGCGCGCAACAGTGTCGAGACGCTGCGGGCGGCATCCGGGATGCGCCTTGCCGCGACGGTCGGGCACCTTTTGGGCACAGTCGTGGTCGCAGTTGGCATGCTGCTTGCCGCCACGTCGGCCGACGCGCTGTTCGCCAGCGAGCAGCTGATGGTGTTCATCTACATGGTTCTGCTGGTGGTGCTGCTGAAGTTCCCCGGGCTGCAGGCCCCGTTCGCCACGGCCAGCGACGCGTCTGAATACAATGCGGAATCTATCGGCCCCGTTCGCGCGGATGTAGGAGCTGGCGCGGAAGCTTCTTCGTCGATGGCCGCCGTCGCAGTCGAAGGCTCCAACCTGCAGCAGCCAGTTGCCGTGCAGCCGCAAATCGCGCCGGCCGCCGATGCCTCGAATGCGCCGGCTGCGCCCGATGCGCTCGCGACGGGGGATGCCGAACCCGCTTGCGAGCAGCCGCCCGCAACGGACGCCCAGGTCGACCCGCTCAGCAAACCGTGCGACACCATCGCCCGCACGTATCGACTGACGGCTCGCGAGCGCGAGGTTCTCGGGCTGATCGCTCACGGCCGCAACATGCCCTTCATGGAAAACGAGCTGGTCATTTCCCGGAACACGCTGAAGATGCACATCCGCCATGTTTACACCAAGCTCGACGTGCACAGCAAGCAGGAGATCATCGACATGGTCGAGGCGCTCATCGCCCGCTAATCGGCCCGTCCAACCTTTGCGCCACGGCCCTTCCGCCACATTTGCTTTTGCTATGCGGCCGCTGCTCGCAGGCGGGGGCGCGCATGCTTTCGCGGTATACTTCAAGGGTTATAAAGAAGCGCGTCGCCACGCCCGCGGCGCACGTGGACGAACCCTTAGCGGAAGGCATGAAGATGGACATCGCCGAAAAGGCACTTGAACTGCACGAACAGTGGCAGGGTAAGCTCAACACGGTTCCCAAGATGGAAATCAAGACGCGCGAGGACCTGGCGCTTGCGTACACGCCCGGCGTGGCCGAGCCGTGCAAGAAGATCGCCGAGGACGAATCGCTCGCCTATGTGTACACCCAGAAGGCCAACACCGTCGCCGTCGTCTCCGACGGCTCTGCGGTTCTGGGCCTGGGAAACATCGGCCCGGCCGCGGCCATGCCCGTCATGGAGGGCAAATGCGCGCTGTTCAAGGCGTTCGGCGGCGTGAACGCCGTGCCGCTGTGCCTGGACACGCAGGACGTCGATGAGGTCGTCGAGACGGTCAAGCGCCTGGCCCCCTCGTTCGGCGGCATCAACCTGGAGGATATCTCCGCGCCGCGCTGCTTCGAGATCGAGCGCCGCTTGATCGACGAGCTTGACATCCCCGTCTTCCACGACGACCAGCACGGCACCGCCATCGTGGTGCTCTCGGGCGTCATCAACGCGCTGCGCCTGACCGGCAAGAAGAAGGAAGATTGCCGCGTCGTGGTCAACGGCGCGGGCTCTGCCGGCATCGCCATTGCGAAGCTGCTGCTGAACTACGGCTTCCGCAACCTCATCCTGTGCGACAAGTGCGGCATTATCTGCTCTGCCTCCGAGGGCATCAACGACGCCCAGCGCGCGATGCTGGCCACCACGAACCTGAACGACGAGCAGGGCAGCCTCGCCGACGCCATGCGCGGCGCCGACATCTTCATCGGCGTGTCCGCCCCCGGCATCGTGTCCGCCGACATGGTGAAGTCGATGAATGACGACGCT
>CAVBPP010000230.1:0-3217 GCA_963597295.1 Paratractidigestivibacter sp.
GTCCACCTGGTGCTGCATGGGAATCTTCACCGTGTAATCGCAGTTGGCGATCGTGGTTTTGGCCAGGCCGTCGCCTTCGGTGCCCAGCACCAGCGCAAGCTTCTCCTCGGCGGCCAGGGCCGGGTTGTCAAGCGTCACCGAGTCGTCGGTGAGCGCCAGCGCGGCCGTTTTGAAGCCCAGGCTGTGCAGCAGCGGAATGCCGTCCTTCGCCCACGAGCCTTCCCCCGTCGCGCCCGAATCGGCGCCGATGCGCGCCCACGGCACCTGGAACACCGTGCCCATGGAAACGCGGACGGCGCGGCGGTACAGCGGGTCGTAGCAGGCCTGCGTGACCAGCACCGCGTCCATGCCCAGCGCGGCGGCCGAGCGGAAGATGGCGCCGACGTTGGTATGGTTCGTGATGTCCTCCAGCACGGCGATGCGGCGGGCGCCTTGGCACACCTCTTCGACCGTTGCCGGGCGCGGGCGGCGGAACGCAGCGAGCGCCCCGCGGGTGAGCTCGAAGCCCGTCAGCTTCTGCAGCTGATCGTGCGGCAGGACGAAAACCGGCAGGTCGCAGGCCGGATACAGCTCGCGCGCGCGGTCGATGATGGGCTGCATGCCGGGCAGGAACTTCTCTTCCATAAGGAAAGACAGCGGCTGCATGCCGCCGGCGATGGCGCGTTCGATCACCTTGCCCGATTCCGCGATGAAGACGCCTTTCTCGGGTTCCAGGCGGCTGCGCAGCTGCGCCTCGGTCAGGCGGGCGTACGCGTCCAAGCGCGGGTCGTCGATGGTGTCGATATGCGTGATCACAGGGCTGCCTTTCGATGAAGTGTGCGGCTCGCTTCGCGAGCTTGCCTAATACTGTGCGAGCTTTTGCTCGCACCCACGAAATTCTGCTTTCCACAGAATCCTGCTGTCCGCGGAATTTTACCACCTGTGGAATTTTACCTCAGCGATGGCCGGCCGAATACAAGGTGGGCTGGCGTCGCACTCACGCAAACCGAAAATTCAGTTTGGGTATTTTGTGGGCACCGACAAGACATTAGGAGTGTCCCTTTGTCTTATTACGCAAGAAAAAAGCCCCCGCGGGTGGCGGGGGCTTTCTGCGTCCTATTAAGAAAGGCGGTGACTAGATGCGCACCACGTTGCTTGCCTGGAGCTTGCCGTTCTGACCGGTGGTCACGTCGAAGGACACGGCCTGGCCCTCGTCGAGAGTCTTGAAGCCGTCCATCTTGATCTCGGAGAAGTGCACAAACAGGTCTTCACCGTCGTTCTGGGAGATGAAGCCGTAGCCCTTCTCGGGATTGAACCACTTAACAGTTCCTTCCGCCATTTTAAATCCTCTTTTCTCTCCCGCGCTGGCGCACGGGGGTGTATCTGCGCGTTGCATGGCGGCAACACTCGCCCTCACTTCGAAGGCACGTTCTTCATCATACGCCATCGGCAGGGGTTTCCCCGCGGGAATCTGAAAGTGCGGAATATTTTGCCAGCTGGAATTGGGCAGAACGTGACAGCTTAGAGGTTCGCTGAGCTTGCGTTGCGTTGCTTGGAAGACGGTATCGCGCCTGCGGAAAGCAGTGTCGCGCCTTCGGCGCTCACAAATAATGGGCCGAGCTTTCGCTCGACCCTACGAACAATAATACTTGCATCTACTATTGTGACCCAACAGTACAAATTTCGTGGGGCTGAGCGAAAGCTCGGCCAGAATTTAAGAGCGCGAAGCGCGACACTCATTTATGCGAGCGAAGCCGAGTCCGCTCTGCGCCGCGGCGGCGACACCGAGTCCGCCCCGCCCCGTCCTGCCGGCGTGGCCTCTATCGCACGCGCAGTTCCCAGAAAGCTACGGCGCTGGCGGCGGCTACGTTTAGGCTGTCGACTCCGTGCGCCATGGGGATTTTCACCGTGTAGTCGCTGGCGGCTATAGTTTGCGGGAACAAACCCGCGCCTTCGGTGCCCAGCACCATTGCGAGCTTGTTTTCGCTGGTCAAGCGTGTGTCACCCAGGGCCAGCGAATCATCTTCCAGCGCGAGCGCCGCCACCTTGAAGCCGGCGGAGTGCAGCAGCGGCACGCCCTCTTCGGCCCACTGGCGCTTGCTGCCGATGCGCGTCCACGGCACCTGCAGCACCGTCCCCTGGCTCGTGCGGCTGGCGCGACGGAACAGCGGGTCGTGGCACGAAGGTGTCACCAAGATCGCATCGATGCCGAACGCATGCGCCGCGCGAAAAGCGCTGCCAATGTTCGCGAAGTTGCCCACGTCCTCAAGCACGGCTACGCGCCGGGCATTCTTCAGCAGGACCGCCGGATCGGGCAGCGGCGGGCGCTCGAACGCAGCCACGGGCCCGCGGATGATTTTATAGCCAGTGACCTGGGTGAATAGTTCGTCCGAGACGCGCATGATTGGGGCTTGCGGCCACTTGGTTTGAAGGGATTCCAACACGCTAGCCGTGCATTCCCCTGGCGCGTTTTCCGTTGCGCTCACATTTGAGAGCACACGCCCTTGGCGACCCAAATTCACCTGCCCATCGCCGGCTGCAGGCCCAACCCATTCGCCAGGGTTATCGGAAAACTGGTCGGAATATGCTTGCGCAACGGAGGCGCCGAGAGCCTGCATCCGCGGCGCACGCGCGGTCACTTCGCCCGCGAACGACTCAGGCAGCAACACGGATCGTGGGCGGCAGCCCGCATCCACTGCCGCGGCGATGACGGCTCGCGACTCGGCCATGAACAGGCCATTCGGCGCATCAGGCCAGGCTGCCAGGTCGGCGTCGCGCACGCGAGCGTACGGTGCCAAGCGCGGGTCAGTTGCTTCCGTTATTCGTTCCATGAGCTCCATAGGTGGTTCGTCGGCCGGCGCGGATGGTTATTGCCCACGGCAGCGCCCTTCAGGTTTGCTGCAGGCAATTGTATGCCAGACGCGAGCGCGTTTGAAGTGGCGAATGGGCGGTACATTCGCAAACGATTCGCATGGCGACTAGTTCCGATTCATCTGCAGCAATAAGGCGCTCGTGCGAGCGATTGCCTCTTGCAGCTGCACAGGGTCTTCCCCGCGCAATTTCGCCAGATCGCTCATAAGAGTTTGCAGCGTTTGGCGAACTTCGGCGGCATCCCAATGGTCGCCCGCGGCGGAGGGCAAATCGGTTTCCAACAGCAACTTTTCTACAGGAATAGCCTGCGCATACGCACGGCCGCGCTTCGAGGCCAGCATGCGCGGGTTTACGCTGAAGTAGCAGC
>CAVBPP010000231.1:0-3205 GCA_963597295.1 Paratractidigestivibacter sp.
ATCCTAAGCAGGATTCCGGCAACGGCAGCGGCTCCGGCAACGCAAGCTCGGGAGGCACCTCGAAATCGTCCGGCGCCGCGACGGGCGACGCCACCGCTCCTCTGGCGGTTGCTCTGTCAACGGCCGGCGCCCTTGCCGCCGCAGCCTGCATTGCAGCAAGAAGGAGGCAGCGCCGCTAAGCGGGATTCATGCCCTGGCGGATAAGCCGTCAGGGCATGCGCTAACGTAGCGATATGCGAAGAGGGGCTTCACAGCTCCGTTTATGATGCGAAGAGGGTCGGAAGCTCAACGGGCTTCCGACCCTCTATTTGAGTTGATCTACTTGCTCAATACTATGCGGGCGGAAAGCCCTAGTGCGTGGGCGATGTCGTCGATAAGGCCGATCGTGGGGTTGCCCCGTCCGCTTTCCAGCCGGCTAATCACCGCTTGGCCCACTCCTGCTTTCCGCGCCAATTCAGCTTGCGTAAGTGCAGAAAAGCGTTTTCGCGTCCGGTTTATTCCCCAATCATCTCGGAGAGTGTTCTCCAGCCCAGTTCGGCGCACTTCACGCGGGCGGGCATGTGGCTGATGCTTTCCAGCTGGGCGGCTTCGTCAAGGTCCTCGCGTTCCTCTTCGGTGAGCGCCTCGCCCTTCACCATCTTCATGAACAGGCCGCACAGGCGGCGGGCTTCCTCGACGGTTTCGCCCGTGACCAGGTCGGCCATCATGTCGGCAGACGCCTGGCTCACCGCGCAGCCGTGCCCGGTGAACGCTGCCTCCTCGATGACGCCGTTTTCCACGCGCAGCTTCAGCACCATCTCGTCGCCGCAGCTGGGGTTCACGCCCTCGTGCTCGTCGGTGGCGTTGCTCATGTCGTACTTGTAGTCGGGGTGCGCGTTGTGCTCCATCAGAGCCGCGGTGTAAATGTTACCCATTGAAGGTGCTCCAAACGTTTTTCAGGCCCGCTATCAGGGCGTCCACGTCGTTCTTATCGTTGTAGAAGGCAAGGCTCGCGCGGCAGCACGCAAGGTTCTCCACGCCAAGCCAGGTCAGCAGCGGCTGCGCGCAATGATGCCCCGCGCGAATGGCCACCTGCGACATGTCCAGGATGCTTGCCACGTCGTGCGGGTGGATGCCGCTGACGTTGAAGCTGATGACGCCGTGGTGGTCGTCGGGGTTCGGGCTGCCAATCACTTGGACCCACGGCAGCTTCGCCATCTCTTCCATGCAGTAGCGCACGAGCGCCGCCTCGCGCGCGGCGATGACGTCGAGCCCGACCGATTCCACATAGGCGATGGCCGCGGCCGTGGCGTAGATGCCGGCTGCGTCCTGCGTGCCGGCCTCGAACTTCTCGGGCACGGGCGCCCAGGTGGCGTCCTGCTCGGTCACCGAATCGATCATCTCGCCGCCGGTGAGGAACGGAGGCATGGCATTCAACAGCTCGTCGCGGCCCCACAGCACGCCCATCCCGAACGGCCCGAACAGCTTGTGAGCGCTGAAGGCGAAGAAGTCGGCGCCAAGTTCCTGCACGTCAACGTGGATATGCGGCGTCGACTGCGCGCCGTCGACCACCAGGTAGCCGCCCTGCTCGTGCACGCGGCGGCCCAGCTCGGCCACAGGGTTGCAAACGCCCAGCACGTTCGACACGTGAACGACCGACAGAATCTTCGTCTTCGGGCCGATCTTCGCGTCCATTTCCTCGGGCTGGATGATGCCGTTCTCGTCGGGGTACAGGTACACCAGCTTCGCTCCGGCGGCGCGGCAAGCCTGCTGCCAGGGAATCAAGTTGGAGTGGTGCTCCATGATGGTGATGCATACCTCATCGCCGGGTTCGAGCACCGTGGGCGCGAACGCCTTCGCCACGATGTTCAGTGACTCGGATGCGTTGCGCGTCAGCACGATGTCGCGTGCGTCGGGCGCGCCGATGAACTTCGCCACGCGCTGACGGGCAATCTCTATAGCCTCGGTGGCCTCGACGGATAGGCGGTACAGGCCGCGCAGCGCGTTCGCGTTCATTTCCTCGTAGAAGCGGCGTTGGGCGTCCAGGACGGCGGCGGGGCGCTGGGCCGTGGCCGCGCTGTCAAGAAACACCAGGTCGGGGTGGTTCGCCAGCAGCGGGAAGTCGCGCTTGTAGGGGTTCTCGGCGATGTTGGCCGCGCACACGATGTCGTCGGCCGTGGCGGCCTTCTGTGCCGCGTGGGCCGCATCGGCCACGGCGCAGGCCGTGCTGTTCAGGTTCGCTTCGGTAGAAGTTGCCATTGCTAGTCCTCAACTTCCTGATAGGGAATGCCCGCGGTGGCGGCCAGGCGCGCGATGCCGGCGCGCACCTGCGCGTCGTCGATGGCGATGGCGGTTTCCTCAAGCGTCGCCGTGGCGAACAGGCCCTCGGCGGCGGCTTGCGAAAGGCCGCGGCATTTCAGGTAGAACATCTGGTCGGGGGCAACGTGGCCGATGGTGGCGCCGTGGTTGCCCGCCACATCGTCCTCGTCGCACAGGATGACGGGGATGGTCTTGTTGTCCACCTTCTCGTCCACCAGCAGCACCGTTTCGTTCTCGGAGCCCTGCGAGCCTTTGCAGCCGTGCACCAGGTCGATGGTGCCGCGGTAGGTCTTCTTCGATTCGCCCATGAGCGACCCGTTGGCCTCGATGTTGCTCATGGTCTTGCGGCCGCGATGGCGCACGACGTAGTTGAAGTCGCGAACGTCCTGGTTGCCGGCCAAATAGCGGGTGGAAATGTCCACGCGCGCGGTGTCGCGGCGCAGGTCGCAGGCCAGGCCCGTGTACGATTTGCCGGCGCCCAGCATGCGATGGGTCACGGTGACGTGCGCGCCCTCGGCGGCGACGATGCCCGTGTTGTCCAGCGCCGTGTAGCCTTCGTCAAGGGTATGCGCGGAAGTGACGTTGACGTGGGAATACTCGCTGGCGAACACGCGCACCTGCACGGCCGCCACGCCCGCGCCTGCGGCGGGGGAGTCAAGCGACACGGTTAGGTTCACGGTGGCGCCCTCGGCGGCCACGACATCGATGCAGGCCACGTTGGCGGCGCCGTCGACGCCGTTCACGCGCACGGTCGCGCTGCCGGTCTGGCGCTTGCCGGCGGCCAGCACGATGGGAGCGGCGCCTGCGGCAGCAAGCTGGCCGGCGAACCAGTTGCCCGCCGCCTGGCCCATGCCGCATTCGAATGCGGCGGCCACGTCATTTGCCATTTCCTCGGTGAGCGCGCGCT
>CAVBPP010000232.1:0-3183 GCA_963597295.1 Paratractidigestivibacter sp.
GTCCCCGAGGGCGGCTACAACATGATCCCGACCTACATCTTCGACGGTTGCCTGATCGCTGGCGAAACCGCCGGTCTGTGCATGAACATGGGCTATCAGGTTCGCGGCATGGACTTCGCCGTGGCTTCCGGCCAGATGGCTGCTGAGGCTGCCGTTAAGGCCATCGACGCGGGCGACACGAGCGCTGCTGGCCTTGCTTCCTACAAGCAGGCCATGGAGGCATCCTTCGTCATCCAGGACCTGCGCACTTTCTCCAAGTGGCCGCATGTCATGGAGGAGTGGGATTCCATGTTCACCGATTACCCGGTGATGGTGAAGGAAATCTTCAACGCTATGTTCAGCGTTGACGGTCAGCCCCAGAAGCCGCTCATGAAGCGCATGATGCCCATCATCAAGAAGCGCGGCATGTTCAAGCTCGGCGGCGAGGTCATGAAGGCGGTGAAGGCGCTGTGAGCAAGGTTTGCGAGATCACGGTCAACGTCGACGAGGCGTTGTCCGTCAACAAGTACGAGGTCGACGAGGAAACCCCGCATATCGAACTGTGCGAGGAGGACATCGACAAGGTCGACGACGAGGAGTTCCTCAAGCTGGTGCGCGTGTGCCCGGCCGCTCTTTACAAGATCGACGCCGACGGCCATAAGTCCTTCGACTACGCCGGTTGCCTTGAGTGCGGCACATGTCGCATCGCCTGCGAGGGCACGATCATCAAGAAGTGGGTTAACCCCGGCCCGACCATGGGCATCGAGTATCGCTTCGGCTAAGCCGCAAGCGAAATCCGCTGAAATGGAGGAAGCCACCGATTTCGTTCGGTGGCTTCCTTTTTGCGTTCGATGGGTCTCAACATTGCCGCAACCCGCAATTTATGGCGTACGGACAGGCTATTTCTCCAGCGGCCCTAGGATAAACATGGTGAATGTGCTCTCGGCGACCGTCTTGCCCTCCTGGGTTTTGATGTCGATATGGCAGACGGTGGTGGTGCGGCCCTTGTGGGTGGTATGGGCGCTTACCGTCAGCAGCTGCGGCTTCACGGCGCGAATGAAGTTCGTCGCGTTGGTGATGGCGACGTTGGATACTCCGTAGGCATAGGTGGCCATGCCAGCGGCGGCCTCGAGCATGCAGCTGATGAAGCCTCCGAATATGGTTCCATGCAGGTTGGCCTGGCTTTCCGGTACCTGAATGTCGTAGACGACGCTTCCCGGGTCGGACTCGTGCACGGTGACGGCCTGCCTGAATTCGGTTTGCCCCTCGGGGATGTTGCTCATCAGACCCGCGACGTATTCCTGGGTGAGTTCTGCCATGATGTCTCCGTTCTCTCGGTTGCCTACACTTTACGACAGTTGCGCTTTCATATCATCGGTGAAGTTCGCCCCGTTTGATGATTTTGGCTTTACGATATGGGTACGCGATGAATGAGCCGTTGGGATTCGCGTGTGTGAAAGGAGCGATCGAATGCGAGAGTCGGATCTTGAGGCGTTGACCACATATTATCGATCGCTTGCGAAGCGGAACAGCGCGGCGGGGAAGTGCGCCATGAGCGTGCCGGCAAGCCTTGAGGGAAAGCGAGTGCTCGATGTTTGCTGCAGGTCAGGGAAAGGGGCCTACGAGATTTCGGATCATGTGGGGGCTGGCGGGTTCGTGATGGGGGTTGACGCTGATGCGGAGCGCATCGAACAGGCGCGCATTAATGCCCCCGCGAATCATGCCGCAGGAAAGGATTGGGAACGTAGCCTTTCGTTCCGACAGGCATTTCCCGAAACGATTCGCGAATCGCTTTCCGATGAACCGACGTTCGACGTCGTGTATATCAATTCCGCTATCAATCTCGCGTTTTCCCTTGTGCAGACGTTACGCGAGTTCCGCTCCGTTTTGTCCCCGACGGGATACCTTTGGGTTGCTCAGGGGATTTTTTCGATTGATGCTGTTTCTTTGTGTGACGCCGAAGGCTCCCAATGGGCCTTGCATGGTGGGGGAGGCGATGTCGCCGATATCGCGTTCGCTAACGTTTTCGCGCGTGCTCGTTCCGTCGATGAATTCCGCTCGATTTGCCAAGACGTCGGTTTCGCGGATGTGCGCTTCGGCGAGGCCTTTCACGTCGTGCCGGATGACCGCGATGCTTTGGAATGCTTGCGGGGCCGCAACTTCGTCACCTGCGACGTATGCGCCTATAGATAACTGAATCACTGACGAACGATATCGCTTCCGTATAATCATGTGGGATTCGTGCTGCAAACCAGTGCGAAGGTAGGCAAAACGCTTCTTGTGTGATATAAAGAATATGTATTTGCACGAAGTAAGTCCACTGGGCTTGCACCATACTTTCAACAAAGGAAAGTGGGTTTTCACCCGCTTTTTTTGTTGTAATGAAGCGGAAAGGAGCGATTGCGTGCTTAGCAAGAAAGAATCGGAGCTGCTTGACGCGCTGTCTCCCAAAGCTGCCGAAGCGGGTGTTGAGATAGTCACCGTTTCGGTTGTCGGCGCCAAAAAAGCCCCGACCATCCGCGTTTTCATCGACACGGAAGATGGCGTGAGCTTCGATGAGCTGGCCGCGGCGCAGGCATGGATCAACGACATCATGGATGCGCTCGACCCATTCCCCGGTGCGTACACGTTGGAGGTTTCCTCGCCGGGCATCGACAGGCCGCTGCGCACCATCGAGCACTTCGCGCGCTTTGCTGGCGATACCTGCGTGGTGAAGATGGCGCATCCCGTCGATGGGCGCAGTAATTTCACCGGCAGCATCGTATCCGCGCAAGATGGCACGGTTACGCTTGATGTGGACGGCGAAACCGTCGCGCTTCAGCTCGACGAGATGAAGCGCGCTCACCTGAAGGGCATTGTTGATTTCAGTTCCTAATCGGACTGCTGATAGAAAGGATTTAACGTGGCAACTTCTGAGCTGATCGAGGCGCTGCAGGCTTTAGCCCATGAGCGCAAGATCGACGAGTTCTACCTGATCGAGCGCCTTGAGGCGTCTCTGGCCAAGAGCTATGAGCGCATCCTGGACCTTGAGAACGATGCTCGTGTGACGATCGACCGCCAGACCGGCAAAATCTACGTGTACGAGCTGGTTCCCCAGGGAGAACCCGACGAGGAAGGCAACTATTCCGAGTTCGAGGAGCGCGACGTCACCCCCAACGATGTGAGCCGCATCGCCGCTCAGAATGCCAAGAGCGTTATTTCCTC
>CAVBPP010000233.1:0-3165 GCA_963597295.1 Paratractidigestivibacter sp.
ATGCCATAGAGCCGCAGGCAATCGGTATCGACTCCAGCAGCGACGCCGCGGGTACGGTTACGGTGAAGGGGTCGGTCAACGCGCAGGCGGCAAACGGCGAAGCGTGTGCGGTCAGCGCGAAGGGGCAGGCGAGTTGGACCCTAGACGGAATAACGCTTAAGGCCACGGGCAGCAACGATTCGTTCCAAAAACTCAGTTCTGAAAGCATTGACTTGGGCGATTACCTGGACATTCAGAACAAACCGAGCAATTGGTTCTATCCGAAGCGCGATAACGCGCATGAAGTGGTAGAGGCAAAACCTGAATCCGAGGCGATCTCGCTTGCCAACGGCACGCAGCTCACGCTTTCCGGAACGTCGGCCATTGAGGCGACGGGCGCGGATTCCTGCGGGCTGCGCGGATCTGCCGTTTCGGTCGCCGAATCTTTTGCTACTGCTGACGAACAGGCCGTGACGGTCGGTTCCGACGCCGGGTCGAACAAGGCCGGGGAGGTTATCGCGAAACCTGCCGCCGACTCGATCAGCGCCCTTTCGCGTTCGCTATTCAAAGATGAATATGGACAGCTCTCGCCAAACCTTGATGCTTCCGGTAACTTGATCTGGGAAGGCCCTTACACCGTTACGTTCCATTCCGACGGCGGCGTCGTCGCAAGCTCTTCAGGATTGGTTTACGGCGATTCCGTCGCTTTGCCCTCGGCAAGCGATATGTCGAAGGCCGACACTTCCACCACTTCCTATGAATTCCTGGGCTGGGCGACGAAGGCGCAGGCGGCCGAATCGGACGTTGTCGTTGCCGCCAATGCCCAAACAGTACGTGTCGAAGGCATGGCTTCCTATTATCCCGTCTACCGCGCGCACGCTAAATCCGTGAGCATCGCGTTTTCCGGCGCCCGCGACTCATCAGGGGCGATAGAGGCCACGACCACCGTTGTAGCCGCATATGGCCAAACGCTTGAGCAAGCGGAAAGCTCCGAGCTTATGCCGAAGCCCGCCGACTATCAGGATGGCCAGGCCGTATACCGTTTCGTGGGCTGGCGCGATTCCGATGGCAATGTTTGGGACGGTCAGAATTTCGCCTACTCGGTGGAAATCGATTCCGACATCCCCGGTGCGACGAAGGGCTCCGTCTCGCTTTCCGCTTACTATGTGCGTGTTGATTCGCAGCAATGTCTCGTTCGCTTCAAAGTAGACGGTACGGTGACGGCCTACGCCCTCGACAAGGGGTCACGTCCGAGCTACTACGCCGCAACCGGCGGACTTTCGGTTTCCCCTTCGAAGTTCGAAACGCAAACCGGGGCTTCGTACACCTTTGCGGGCTGGCACGACGGCTGGTCGCTGTCCGCCGGTACCGCCGACGTCTCCTATGCCTCAGGCGTGAGCTTGCCGCAGGTGACAACAGATGTCGTCTATACCGCCTGCTTCTCGCAGAGCAAAGCCCGCGCTGACGTATATTTCAATTACTGGCAGAAGGCCGACGATGGCACATGGAGCCAGAAAACAAGTCCCGCTTTCAACGTGGAATACGGATCGGACGTGGTTGCCGAGGCGAATTCCTGCGTTCGCATTGGCGACACCTTCACAAACGATGGGAAGGTGTACACCATGATCGGATGGTCGATGCGCTCAAGCGACAAAGAGCCCCTCTACACCGACAGCATCCCCTTCGCGTCGACAGATAGCGTTACCTATTTCGCCGTGTATTCCGTTGTCGATCAAACAGCGACCATCACGTTCCATGACGGCAATGCGGTTTACGCCCAAACGCCCAACTTCGCCGTATCGGGCACGGTTTCCCAAGCCCTTGAAAAGGCGGGCAAGCAGAGTCCTTCCGACAAGTCAGCTTCTCGCATCTTCAAAGGGTGGTCGACAAGCTCAAGTTCCGATGCGTCAACCGTGCTTTCCTCTGCGACCGTAAAGTCGCTTTGCGGGAATTCGGAAACGCTTGATCTGTATGCGGTTTACGGCGATGCTGCCAAGCCAACCGTTTCTTTCGCCGACGCCGACAACAACCTCATCGGGCAGGTCTCGGTTACTGCGGGCACCGTTTTCGCCGATGTGTCGGCCCCCGAGGCACCGAGCGTTGCAGGCAAGTACGTCAGTAAATGGGTGTCCACGTCGACCGGAAGCACCGTCGATCGCTACAAGTCTTTGACTAGCGATTTGCGCGTCAAGCCGAAGTATGACGACATCCTGTCGAGCGCGGATCCCAATGACCCCGAACGCACCTTCGACGGCTCCGCCGACGTGAGCGAAGCAACCGTTTCGAGCAAGGAGTCCGTCGGAGCCGGTACGGTGATGTTCATGCTGGAAAACGCGACTCCCGCCGAAACCGCTCTGGAGTCGCAGGCGACCATCAACGGCGACGCTCTGATAAGCGGCGCAACCTATCGAGCCTACTATCTTGTCGACAGCACCAAGCTCACCGCCGCCAGCAATATCGGAACGGTGCATATCACCGTATCGTGCGGGTCGATCAACCCCAGCTCGAAGGTTCGCGTCTATTGGAAGCGCGGAGATGGCAGCGTCGGATACACCTCGGCGCTTCAGCAAACCAACGGCTACGTATCCTTCGACATGACCAGCTATAGCTGCTTGTCCGATGAGGCGAACTTGGCCGTTGCCGAAGTGGGCACAGGCACCTCCGCGATCGGTAACGTAAGCTCGGGCATCACCTCTTTATCCACGGTGACGCCCGCGGGCGGCTCGGGCAGCACCGTCACCGGAACCATTACGAAAACCGGCGATTCGCTAACCGCCGCCGGCGCATCAGCTTCGCAGGGAACTGCCGCTTCTCTTGACACCGCTGCGGGCGGAAACGATGGCCTACTGTCCGATACCGGGGTCGACACGACGGGTTCTCCCAGTGGCGAGTCGAGCGTCGACGAAGCGGCTACGACGGCTGCCGTGGCCAACATCGCCGGCAATCCGCTAGCATGGCTTGTCGCCCTGATCGGGGCAAGCGGAATCGGCGCTGCCGCATGGTGGCTCTTGATCGGCCGCAAGCGTAAAAGCGACGAAGAGGAGAACGAGGAAGCTGGTTGGTCGGATGACGCCTCCGATGCGAAATCCGCTGAGGAAAAGGCCAGTGCCCAATCGATCGCGTCCTCGAGCGATGGCAACGCAGGAGGTATCTCCTTCTGATGGCACTTTTCGGTAAACGCTCGAC
>CAVBPP010000234.1:0-3161 GCA_963597295.1 Paratractidigestivibacter sp.
GTGCTGCGCGATCTGTTTGCCCATGGAGTAGACGCGCAGCTCATCGCCGCAAACCTCCACGCGCACCCCCTCGCCGGCATACTGCCAAGGCACGGAGTAGCGCACGCCACGGACCACGATATGATAGTCACAGCCAACGGTACGCTCCGCCCATCGTGAAAAACAATAGGGCTCATCTGGTAGCTGCAGCAAAAGCGGCATTTCGCGCTGTTCAAACACGGATTTGCGGGATAGTTTGCCAGCGAATGCGGTGGAGTTATAGAAAACTGCGCGCCTGGCGATAGCCTCATCAACCGCCTCAGCACTGCCAAAGGAGACATGCCGCAGATCGGCGCGCACGTGGTCGGCGACGAAGGAACGGTTGCGCGTCTCCATCGGCCTGTCGTCGCGCACTGCCGTTTTTACCGACTTCGGCCTTGCACCGTAGAGCACCGTCCTGAAGTGCGCCGCGAACGCCTCAAGCGTAGACATGCCCTCCTGGGAGATCTGAGGATAAGGACACGCCGTCACGTAAGGGACGCCGCCAAGCACATCATATGCCGCAGCGCAGCACCGCATCCAACTGTCGTATGACCTGCCACCAGCGCCCACACACACCGTCATGTCGCTGCAGGAGAGCTGGCAAACCAGCATGTCACGGCTGCAGCCATCGGTGCGAACCTCGGTCCAGTAGGTGGTCATCCGCTCAGCTGGGAACCATTCGCCCGCAGCCTCCACGTTGAAGCTGCGGCGCCATTCCAAAAGCCCACGACAGAATGTGCTGAAGGCGTATGGCATCTCTTTGGCTTTGCGACAGGCCTCCATGTACTCCGAGTAAAGGTAGCGTCTGAGATAGCGGCGCTGAGAATCGGCCTTGGCGCTGAAATACTCGTAGTTGGGCACGGCGCAATGTCTTCCCTGCTCGCGTGCGGGAAAGATTATCTGCACCCGGTATGTGTCGCCGTAACCGAAACCTTGGCTTTTGGGAGCCTTATCGCCCCCGATCCTCTAAGTGTCCGGAGCCTTGCCTTGGGTCTTGGCATGGCGATAGAACGTGGCCTTGCTCACGCCGGTAGCATCCAGAATCTCCTTCACGGTGAACTCACCGCTCTCGCGCATGGCAAGCGCCTCCCGCAGTGCCGCGTCATCAGCCTTGGGTCTGCCAGCCTTTCGACCCTCGGCTTTAGCTGTGAACATTCCACGCTTCACAGCCTGGGACTTAGAGGCGGCTTGAACGGCAGATAGCGCCTGCATATGGGCGAAAAAGGAAGTATCCAGCAAGGTGTCTATTCCATCATCGATTGAGACCAGCGCGGCACCAGATTGGGCAACTCTGGCCACGGTGGCGACCACGCCATCCACATCGGGAGCCAACATTGCAAGACCGGTCAACACAATCTCATCGCCTGACCCAACCTTTGCCAACAGCTCGCCTAGGAAGACATCGCTTCCCATATCGGCAAAGACTTCGTCGCAACCACACTCCTTCAGGCGACTCTCAGCAACTTCGATTGCTTCCTTGTTTACGCTCCTTGCATACCCAAACTTCATGCCAACCACCTCCCTGTTTCGATAGTCCCAAATTTTACAACCAGACCCCCAGAAACAGCACGGGCTCGAGGCTGATGCCCCGAGCCCGCAGTAAAGCAGCTGATGTCCTTCCTTTAACGTCAAAGTGCTCAGCATTTAACGGAACGATGCTCAGTAATTAGCGGAACAGTGCTCACTATTAAGCGTAACAGTTATCCCCCCGCATCGCCTACATGAAGAAGCGGAAGACGGACTTGAAGAGCCATTTGAAGAACTTGGCAATCGTGCGCATCTACTCCTCCTCTCCATCGTCGGCGGGTTGAGTGGACTCAACAGGTTGGCCCTCCTCTGCGAGCTGAACCTCCTCAGCGGGTTGGGCGTCCTCAACGGGCTGGGCGGACTCGGCGCGTCTTGCGTCCACGAGCGCCTCGATTGGGTAGCCGAACAGCGCGGCAATCGCCGCAGGGTTGCCACGCAAGTCAGGGCGCGATGCTTCCAAGTATTCATACAAGCAGCAGGCCTTGTAGTTGTCGCTTGCGTAGGGCGCGCCGGAATACCACAGGCGGCATGCCCTCTCGAAGTGGATGCCATCCACCAGCACACCAGCCTGCTGCCAGGCTGCGATCTTACCGTCCACTAAAACGCTCATGACGTGCGGCAAATCGTCAGGCTCAGCCATGCACACGCGGCAACCGCGCACACGGTTAGCATAGGGAGTCGCATCGCAGCCCGCATCGCTTTCGTCCTCATCACTTGCAACCACGCTGCTACCAAGATCGTTGTGATGGATGTCAACACAGATACCATCATTCGCAATGTTGGCGAAATCGACCACCAGCTCCGTTAATATGTTGCCCCTCCCGAAGGGCTGACCAGCAGTGAGCGTGCCGGTGTCGAACGACGCAAGCGTGCCGTCGTCGTACAGGATATCTATCCTCATGGTCTCCTACCTTTCGTTTCTCTGCTTGTCTCTGCCCGCCGATGACTGCTGCGATTGCTCTGGCAGGCGCACGGCGCCGCGCTTCGTGGCAGCGACGAAATCGTCGTTGGCAACCACACGCCTGCGACTTTGACGACGGGCATGTTGTGGCAGAAGCTTTCGTGCGGTGGCATAGTCACGCATGCCAGCCATCTGCTCCATGCCGGCAAAATCGCCCGCAGCCTCCAGTGCGCCTATGCACAGCTCGTAGTCGTCAAGGCTGCGGATGTTCTCTCGCTCCTGCACGTCCAAGGTGCTGGCAAGCCTTTGCAGCTCTTCGTAATCGCCCACCGCAACCGCACTGCGGGCTATGTCTCGCAGCAGATCCTCCCTGTTGGGCGCCGAACGCAACACCAGTTCCTGGCAGATTGACTCACGACCGAACGCCGTGCCCAGGTTCTCGCCGCGAATCTGCCAGGTCTCATGCCCGGCAACGGAATACACCCAGTCGGCATGGCCACCTCGTTGCCGCGCGTCGCGCACATCCACACCCAACTCGTGCAACAGCCCCAGGAAGTCGGGCTCATCGCGGGCGGCTCGCCTTGCCACGACAACGCGGCTGCGTATGTCGGCCACCCAGGAATACTCGCCCTTCTCAGCCAGTTCGCTTTCAGCCCTGCGAAAATGCACGCGTTCGCGCTTGGCCGTACCGCCAAAGGCAACGCGCGCAACA
>CAVBPP010000235.1:0-3152 GCA_963597295.1 Paratractidigestivibacter sp.
TTGCACACCGCCTGTTGCGCCTCGTCGCTTGCGCTTTGGTAGCTGATGTCACTCACACGAAACGTTTGGCTGTACACACCGAAGTCATTCATGGCGATGCCGTCTTTGTAGAGCGCCTTGTAGGCGATGGCGCTTGTCACGTCTGTGGCGTTCGCGCGCTTGCGTTTGCGCTGTTTGGACTCTTGGCGTGGTTGGCCGCCGGCGGTCGTGCGGTCTTGGTGCTCAGAGGGCAGGCGTTCGAGGGTCTGGTGCTCTTGGTGCTCGGCGACCTGGGTCTTCCTCTTGATGTTTTTGTCTTTACGCTTGCGTGCTGAACGCTTTGCTAGGCTCATAGTTTTCACCGACCTTCCTTAGGTGTTTCTTTAACTTGCGGGGCGTGACAAGGGGCTTGCCGTGCTTGTCGGTTGCGCATGCGGTAAGGGCTGCATCCGTGAGCGGGCGCTGCAAAGCCAGCTGCGATGCGTTGGATTTGTAGACCAGCACGCCGTTTTTGGTAAGGTGGCGCCACGCCAGGGGAAGGAATTTTTCGGGGCGCATGCCCTTGGGCTTCCAGAAACCGGCAAGCCAAAACGGCATGGACGTTGCCATGATTGGCAGGCTTGCATCCGCCACGGCTACACCTAGCCCGAAGTGACAAATGGCGGCAGATGCCACGGATGTTGCAAGACCTGCTGCGATGCATATGAGCATGCGGGCGGAAAGCTTCCCCACAATCTTTTCCTCGTACTCGCCGATGTCTTTGTGCACGTAGGTGTGTTGCATGGCGCGCCGCCTAGTTGGGCATCCAGCTGGTGTCCAGCTGGCCGAAATAGACCGCTGCCGCGATGATGATGGCGCCGCCGGCGATGGTGGCGATGGCGCCCGCCAGCTGCGCGCCGCCGGCCCCCGTCTCCGAGCGGATGGCGATTCCCAGGCTCACCGCGCCCCAGACGACGATGAAGCCGCCCAGGAACGTGACGCATCCGGAAACCAGGCTGATGATGTTCGAGAGCATGATGCCTCCTAGCGTTCGCGGGCCCCGCCGCCCCGTTGGCGGCGGGTGCCCGTACATGCATGAGGTCGCCTCGGGCGGGGTCGTTTCGAAAGTTGCTGAGATTTATTGCTCGGCGTGGCGTTTCCGGTATTCCGGGAAGCTGAAGGGCTGCTTCCGCTTCGAGCCCTCGTGGCCCGCCGCCTCGTCCCAGCGCGGGTGCTCGTGGGCGGGGTACTTGCCGTCCACGACTGGGTCGCAGCCGCTGACGATGACGATGGCCTTGTCGCGGGGAAGGCGCCCTACCTCGCTCGATTGGATCAGGTCGCGCTCGACCAGGTTGCGGTTGCGCGTGGTCGATCCGCTCGCGCCGCGGGTGCGGTTCCAGGTCTCCAGGTCGACGGTCTGCTTGCCCACCATCTCGCTGATCATCTTGTTCGTCTTGGTGGACTTGCCTCCCAGGTGCAGTACCACGTCGCAGTTGTCGACGATCACCTGTGCCTCGTGCTCGCCGTAGCGCGCCTCAAGCTGCGCCACGGACTGCAGCATGATGGACATGGATATGTTGCGGCTGCGCACGGTGGTGATGACGTGGTCCATCTCGCTCAGGCGCCCCAGGTTGTAGAACTCATCGCACATCAGGTGCAGCGGTCGGGGAAGCTCGCCCGCGAACTCGTCGTCGGCGCGTTGCGTGCTCAGGTGGATCGTCTGCCATACCATCATGGCCATCAGGAAGCTGAAGGCGTCGGTGGTGTCGCTGGTCTCGGCGAACACGACGCGCTTGCGCCCTGGCTCGCCGTAGCGGTCGAGCCCCATCTCGTCGCGCATGGTGAGCCGGCGCATCTCGGGGACCATCATAGACTGCAGGCGCGAGTTGGTGGATATGATCACGCTCTTGAGCGTCTTGCCTGCCGCGGACTTCAATAGCGTCCAGCACAGCAGCGAGAAGTCGTCCTCGGGCGCCTTGGGCTCGGCTACGGTCTCCCATGCAAACCTGCTTTGGGAGGCGGGCTTGAAGCTGCGCCGGCCGCGGGCTTCCCCGTTCGCCTGTGGGGCGGGGCGCTCGCGCAGGACGGTGCCGTCGGCCACCTCGCGCATCAGCAGCTCGTAGGGGCTCACGTACGATTCGTCGTCCTCGCTCGCCTGCGCCAGGCTTAGAAGCGTGATGAGTCCGTTCAAGTTCCGGTCGGCCTCGGGGCAGTGGAACACCAGGTAGCCCACTTGCGTGAGGAGCAGCAGCACCGTGGTGTTGGTCCAGAAGGCCTCCTCGGTCTTGGCGGCCTCGCCGTCGGTGACGGACACGAACGCGCGCACCCACTCGATGACGTCGAGCGGCGTCTTCAGGTAGTGCAGCATGTTGTAGCCGGCGGACTCGGCCGGCGTCTTGGTGGAGAAGACGACCACGTCGTAGCCGTGGCTCTCGAACATGCCGCCGAGCTGCTTGGCGAGCGTGCCCTTGGTGTCGGTGAAGAAGAAGTCCTGGTTGGCCTGCAGGGCGTTGGGCATGACGTACATATGGGTCTTGCCGCTGCCCGTGCCGCCGAGCACCAGCACGTTCTTTGCGCGACGGTTGCAGGGCTTGAGGCAGCTCTGGTCGACCGCCAGCCCAATGTGCTTCGTGAGGATGATGTTGTTGTCGGGGCGCCTGCGGTCGGAGAAGCGTTTGGCGGCCAGCTTGGGGTCGAGCCACTCGGCGCTGCCGTGCTCCTCGCCTTGGCGGAAGTTGCCGCCGGCCAGCACCGCCTGGCTCCAGGCAAGCCACGCGGCCACGAAGCCGACGAACCCCGCGATCAGCGGCATTCTATCGAGCGAGATGCCGTGCTGCAGGGCGTGCGCCGGCATCTGTTGCAGGGCTGCGCCGAGGTTTCGCACCCATGCGCCGTCCATGCTGAGTAGCGTCGCTGCGTAGGCGTCGCAGGCGGCGAAGGCCGCGGCCGACCCCGCGACCGCGGCGATGAGCCCCGCTTTCGACACGCCCCGCATTAGTCGCGCTGCCTGTCGCGATCGGGCCGCCGCTCGGGTGCGCGCCCGTCGCGGCCGCCGCCCGACAGTTCCTGCGCGTAGGCGCGCACGGCCGCCGCCTTCTCGCGCAGCGTCATGCTGCGGCGCGGGTCGTTCTTGGCGTTGGCCGCGCCGGCGGCGCGGTCGGGGTCGTCGTGCCCGCCGGGGCTGCGCCCGCCGC
>CAVBPP010000236.1:0-3096 GCA_963597295.1 Paratractidigestivibacter sp.
GCCCTGGCAGCCAACAACGCCAGCGAATCAAGCGAAACGTCGCGCAAAAAGTCGGGCATCAGATTCAAGAAGCACGCATCCGGGCCGAACGGGCGCGCATGCATGCGGCCTTCGGCCAGAAAACGATTGTATAGCGCGCTGGCGGCGTTCTTGTACTGCTTGTACGTCAGCAACCGCTCCACCAGCATGTCGCGCGCCTCCGAAGGCGTCAGCTCGGCAATGTCGTCGTCCACGTCGTCGTGCTCGCGCGGCAGAAGACTGTCGGCCTTAATCTGCAAAAGCGTGCTCGCCACCAGCAGAAAGTCGCTCGCAACGTCCAGATCAAGCGACTGCATGCGCGAAACCTCGGCCAGGTACTGGTCGGTAATTTCGGTAATGTTGATGGCCCCGATGTCCACCTTCTGACGGCTAACCAGATAAAGCAGCAGGTCAAACGGCCCTTCGAAGCTTTCTGTGCGAACGCGATACGACACTAGCGCCCAAGCCTTAGGAAATTTTGAACGGGAACAGCAAATTCGCCACGTTGCCGGCCGTGAAATTCAAATACACACCGAACGGGTTCACATTGCAAATGTAAGGCACCAAAATAACCAGAATCATGAAGATGGGGAACGCATACTGCTGCACCTTGTAATACTTCGGTAGCCACTTCACCGGCATAAAGAACGCGAAGATGGAGCTGCCGTCAAGCGGCGGGATGGGCAACAGGTTGAAGAACATCAGATACAGGTTGATCAGCGCATACATGGGAAGGAACATGAGGTAGAAGTAGTAGAACACCTCATTTTCCACCACAAGCTGCGCAACCGGGCACAAAAGATAGACGGCCCAAGCCACAACCGCAGCCAGAATGGCCTGCGCCAAATTAGCCGCCGGTCCGGCCAATCCCACGATCAGATCGCCTTTACGCGGGTCTTTGAAGTACGAGGGGTTATACGGCACGGGCTTCGCATAACCGAACACGGGCATATTCATGGCCATCAGCAGCAACGGCATGATCACGGTGCCAAATGGGTCGATGTGCGCAAGTGGATTGAACGAAAGACGTCCGGCGCGCTTAGCCGTCGGGTCGCCAAGTTTGTATGCAGCGAAGCCATGCGCCATCTCGTGCAGCACGATGGCCGGCACGAAGCTGACGATGGAGCAGATGAGGTATGGGATGGAAGTATTAAACATAATGTTCAACACTATACCGTACTTGACCGTCCGCGCGAAAGACGGTTCCGCAACAATTTAGATGTTAATCAGGCGATTGGCAAAGCTTCAGCGGGCGCGACCTCGCCGGCAGACTCGGCGGCTTTTGCGGCCTGCGCGTCATGAGCCCTCTGCGCAGCGCGCTCCTGCTTCATCTTGCGCTTGCATTCGTACATGGCCACGTCGGCACAATGGGAGGCCATTTCAGCGTCGGTAATGGAAGGGTCAAGTTCGGCAGAACCGACCGAAACCGTGGGCAAATACGACACGACCTTGCGCTCGTAGGCCAAACGATGCTCGAAGTCGATCTTCAGCTGCTCCAAGCGATCGGGCAGATAATCCAAAATAACGCAGAACTCGTCGCCGCCGATACGGTAGCAGCTGCCCACCGGCGCGAACACGTGGAATATGGCGCGCGAAACCCCTTGCAGGCAAACGTCGCCGGCCTGATGGCCCTGCACGTCATTGATTTCCTTGAAGTCGTTCAAGTCGAAGAAGATGATGATGCAAGGCTTGTCGATATGCGCGAGCGCATTGTTGTAGCAAGCGCGGTTGAGCAGGCGCGTCAGCCCGTCGGTCTGCATCAAGATTCCGCTGTAGAACAGATACAGAATGGTGGCCGCGATGGCAAGCGCCACCCACACAACGCGCACGGACGAATCGAACAGCTGCACGAACGTGCCGATGCCGACCAAAATAAGGCACAGCCAGGGCAAACGGCGATTGCGATACTGAAACGTCGTGGAGGAGTATTTCACCGAGAAAACCATGAACAACGCCGATACCACGTATGCGAACACGTACACGCCGTATCCGACGCCGTGATGGTACACGCCGTCCCCGTCGCAATAGAAGATAATCCCAAATGGCGCGAGGAAGCACTCCAGCAGGGCGTGTAACCCAATAAACGCCTTCGCGAAGAAGATAAGCTTTTCGGACCTATTGTCGAAAACGCAGCTGTACAGCACGCACACCGAAGGCGTGACCGAAAACTCAATGGTTTTCAGAATGATGACGAGCCAGCTCAAAGAGGACCCATGCCCCTGGACGGCAATGGCCGCCCATTCGCAGAAAGCACCCAAAGCAATGAACGCGAACAAGCAGCTGAAGATACGTTTCTTATCGCGGGACAGCATAACGTTGCCATGGGTGATCAGCATCATGATGAATGCTGTCCCCATTGCAATCAAAATCACAAATGTGTAATAAAGTGACATCCCGCCCGTTTCGTTCGTCCAATCGGCAAAGCAGTATTGTGGCCCTCACCGATATCGATTTGAACTCTTGATTCATTATAACGCCGCATCGGCGTATTACCTTCACAACTTGGTCACGGAAGGGCGCGTTCAGTTCGACGAAACGCCCGCTTGTCGTTACAATTGCAAAGCTTGCTATCGAAACAGAAGGAAGTTCGCATGCCCTCATTGGCCGAAAACATCTCATCGCGGCGCACGTTCGCCATCATCTCGCACCCTGACGCGGGCAAAACAACGCTCACGGAAAAGCTGCTGCTGTATTCAGGCAGCATCCAGACGGCAGGCTCGGTCAAGGGCAAGGCATCGGCCAAACACGCCGTTTCGGACTGGATGGACATCGAGAAGGAACGCGGCATCTCCGTCACGTCGTCGGTGCTGCAGTTCAACTACGCCGGCAAGTGCGTGAACATCCTTGACACCCCCGGTCATCAGGACTTTTCCGAAGACACATACCGTACGCTCATGGCCGCCGACGCCGCCGTCATGGTCATCGATGGCGCGAAGGGCGTCGAGCCGCAGACCATCAAGCTGTTCAAGGCCTGCACGCTTCGCCATATCCCCATCTTCACCTTCGTGAACAAGCTCGACCGCGACGCGCGTGACCCGTTTGAGCTCATGGAAGAGATCGAGTCCGTCCTGGGCATCA
>CAVBPP010000237.1:0-3095 GCA_963597295.1 Paratractidigestivibacter sp.
ACCTGTATCTCGCCGCGCGACAGCGGCGGCTTCAAAATGGCGGCGGCGTCGATGGAGCCCTCTGCCGAGCCCGCGCCGATGAGCGTGTGCATCTCATCGATAAACAGGATGATGTCGCCCGCGTCGGTGACCTCCTTGATGCACTTCTTCAGGCGCTCCTCGAATTCGCCGCGGTATTTGCTGCCAGCGACCAGCGCCGACACGTCGAGCGTGAACACGCGCTTGCCGCGCAGGATGTCGGGCACCTGGTTGGACACGATCAGTTGCGCCAAGCCTTCCACCACGGCGGTTTTGCCCACGCCGGGCTCGCCGATGAGCAGCGGGTTGTTCTTCTGACGGCGCGAGAGGATCTGCATGATGCGCTCGATTTCGCCCGCGCGGCCGATGACCGGGTCGAGCTTGCCGTCGCGCGCCTTCTGCGTCAGGTCGGTGCCGAACTCCTTCAGCATGCTGTCGTGCGCCCCGCCGGCGGCCTCGAAGGGGTTGCGGCCGGCGTACACCGGACTTTGCCCCACCAGGTCGTTCAGCGCGCCGCGCACGTCGTCGCCCTTCACGCCCAGGCGGCTGAGCACGTCGAGCGCCGTGCCCTCGCCCTCGCGGACGATGCCGAGCAGCAGATGTTCCGTGGAAATGTAGGATTGCCCCATCTGCATGGCCTCACGCAGGGAGTTTTCCAGCACGCGCTTCACACGCGGGGTGAACGACAGGTGGCCCGACACGTCGGTGTCCTCGTCGATGGACACGACCTGGCGAATCGCCTGCACGACCTCATCGTACTTGACGTTCAAGCGTTCGAGCGCCTGGGCGGCCAAGCCATCCTTTTCCTGGATGAGGCCGAGCAGGATGTGCTCGGTGCCGACATAGGGCTGGTGCAGCGCCCGCGCCTCGTCCTGCGCGAGGACGAGCACCTTACGCGCCTTGTCCGTGAATTTCTCGAATGACATGTAGCCTCGTTTCCGGTGGCATAGTGATAATCAGCTAACCATTTTAGCACTCCAACCAAAAGACTGCTAAGCCGTTGCCCGGCCGTTACATAGTCTGCGGAAGAATGCGTCGCGCCTGGCGGCGCTCTCTGGTGATGGACCGAGCTTTCGCTCGGCCCTACGAATGTTTGGGGCTGTGAGCTTTCGCTTAACCCTACGAAGATTTGGGGTTGCGAGCCCTCAACGCGACCCGGCGAAGATTTGGAGCTGTTAGCTTTCGATTCGGCCCGGCGAATTTTAGGATTGCAGGCCTTTGTCCGAGCCATCCATATTTTGAGGCTTGCGCTTCTTTGCTCGAGTCTTGCGAAAAAAAGGCTAGTTCTGCAGATTGCCCGCCAAGAAATCAAGCAGGTCTTGGCGGGAGTGGATGTCTAATTTGCTGTAGATGGCTCGCAGGTGGGTGCGGACGGTGTTCTTGGAAATGACGAGGTTTTCGGCGATCCAGCTGGCGCTTCTGCCTTGGGCGAATAGGTAGAGAACCTCCAGCTCGCGCTGCGAGAGGCCGTAGCGCGGGTCGGCCGGGTTGCCGCCGGGCTGAGGGGCCGCAGAGGCGGAAGAAGCGGAGACGGTATGGCCCGCGGAAGCGACGGACGTTGGAGCGGACACGCTTTCGGGACCTTTATTTCCCGCGGAAATCGTAGATATGCCAGATTCGCCATGCGGCGTCGAAACCGCAGTCAAACCCGCAGTCGCAGGCGCAGCCGTATTCCCCTCCCCATCGGCATCGACGGCGACGCATTCCCCAACCGGCATACCGCCATGCGCCGGGCAAGCTGCGCACGCCTGACTGGAAAACGCCTGCTGGGCAGCGCGAGCCGATTCGTGGGCTGCCGCGGTTGCCGCATCGTCGTCGACCGATCGGGCCATGATCTTCTTCAGGTCGTTCTCGGGGAACACGTACACCAGCACCACCACGACGATGAACGCGAGCGCCATGCCGACAGCCATGCGCACCATTCCCTCGCCGTAATGCGGCTGGACGCACGCGCCGATGAGCCAGCCGATGGCCGACGCGAAGAAGTACGCGCCCTGGCCGAAGCCGAACACGCGCACCGACGACAAATCGTAGCGAAACGCCAGGTAGGCCATGAAACACGAGAACACCATCCACAGGCATTCCTTGCCGATGGACAGATACGATATGGGGAAGCCGAAGCACGTGGCGAGCATCATGGCGATGCCGAGCACGATGAGCATGGAGTACACCTGGCGCGCGCCGCGAACCGCATCGCCGCGGTTGACGACGATGACCACCGCAACGCCGAGCACGCCGACGGCGAGTACCGTGACCGAACCGTTCTGCGCGAACGCGAACACATCGCCGGCCATCGACGATATGCCCTTGCCGACGCCTGCCGTGAACGCGACCAGGGCCGATGCCGCCACCAGCTTGCGGTACATGCGGCGAGCGGCCGGGCTTGCGGTCGACGGGGCGCCTTCTTCACCTGATGCCGAGGTGCCACTTGCGCTCGCAACCGCGATACCCGCTGGAAGCTGGGCATCGAACGGGTCGGGCACCTTCATCGTCAGGAGCAAGGCCGCGATGAGAGGCAAAGCGGCGATGAAGAAGATGCGGAAGTCCTCGGGTATGCCGATGCCCGTGAAGTACAGAAATGCGGCCAGCAGAAGCGATATCCCGCCGGCGGTGAGGGATTCGCCCAGCGAAATGGAGCCGTAGATGCGCCCGGCTCGCAGGCAGATGACGGATGTGCCCACGCCGGTCAGCGCCGCGGCGACGGCGAAGAACCAGCTGCCGCCCATGACGGCCGAATAGCCGATGATAATGGTAAAGAGGCTGGCCACAGCACCGCCGCCGATAACGAATGCGCGGCTGTCGATGAGCCTGGTCGAACGGCGCCACAGCAGGGCTAGCGCGAACGTGGACACGCCGATGGCGACCGTCGACACCAGGTACATGAGCAGCACGTGGGGCGCCTGATCGCCCGAGGGGTACAGGCGCATGAGGCCGGTGGAGCTGTAGCAGAGCCAGATCCATGCCCACCAGGCGCCGAAACCCAGGAAGCGCAGGTAGGGCCACTGTTCGGAGAGCGGGGTCATGGGAACGTCGCGAGATGAGGCGGCTGCGCCGGAGCGCGGGGTGGCGGGCTGGTG
>CAVBPP010000238.1:0-3093 GCA_963597295.1 Paratractidigestivibacter sp.
AGCATCAACTGCGCCAACGCCCTCGCGCAAACCCCTACCCCTAACGCAAAAAGGACCCGCCACCAGGGCGGGTCCGGTAAGTCAAACCTTATGCAGGGATTTGATTTACTTCAGGGAGACAGCAGCGCCAGCCTCTTCCAGGGCCTTCTTCATTTCCTCGGCCTTGTCCTTGGCAACGCCCTCCTGGATGGTGGCCGGAGCGCCCTCGACGGTCTCCTTGGCCTCCTTCAGGCCCTGACCGGTGATCTCACGGACAGCCTTGATGACAGCGATCTTGTTGTCGCCGAAGCCCTCGAGCACAACGTCGAACTCGGACTTCTCAGCAGCGCCACCCTCAGCGCCAGCAGCCGGAGCAGCAGCAACGGCAACCGGAGCAGCAGCGGACACGCCAAAGGTCTCCTCGATGTCCTTGACCAGCTCAGAAGCCTCGAGCAGGGACATTTCCTTCAGAGCCTCGATGATCTCTTCGCGAGAAACAGCCATTATAGTTTCCTTTCATAGGGCCGGGCGACCTTTCGCCCAACCGAATTCACATTACGTTTACGCGGCACGTTCTATGCCGCAGCTGAAAGCCTTAGGCGGCCTTCGTGTCTGCCACAGCCTTCGTGACCTGCGCAACGTTGCGCGGCACGCCGGAAATGGTGGTCGCAAGACCCGTGGCGATACCATTGATAGCGGCAGCGATGCCAGCGTAGAGTTCCTCGCGGGAAGGCAGGGAAGCGATGGCTTCCACCTCGGCCGCGCTGACTGCAGCGCCGTCCATCAGACCACCCTTGATCTGCAGGTTCTCGTTGGACTTGGCGAATTCCTTGACGGCCTTCGCTGCGGCGGCAACATCGGAACCAGCAAACACGAATGCGCTCGGACCGTGCAGGATCTCCTCCAGGGAGGGCTGATCGGTCTCGGCAAGCGCGATGTTCATGACGGTGTTCTTGTACACCTTCATGACAGCACCGGATTCGCGGATGGAACGACGCAGCTCCTGAACCTCTTTCACGGTCAGGCCGCAGGCGTCAACCACCCAAACAGCACCGGCACCTTCCAGATCGGACTTGATCTGGTCGAGCATGGATACGTTCTTTGCGTTCGGCATGAGTACACCTCCTTTTCCAAATGCATCGGGTTCCGCCCCATATGGGTGGAGCCGTGCTTCGGAAAAAGAACGGCCCCCTGCTCCATAAGACACAGGGGGCCGATAAGCGCGAACTTAACAACCACCTCGGCGGGCCGCTTGCGCGATTGAACCTTTCGGTGCCTGCTGTCTTTGGCAGCGGAACAACTTCTAGTTGCTCGCTTTCTGCTCGGTGGATGTTTCAGCGGACGTTTGGCCCGTGTTGGCATCGGTTTGAGCCGAAAGCTGTTCCATAGTACCAGAATCCGTTTTCGTGTCAACGATTTCCTGTACGGAATTTGTGGAATCCGACGGAATGTACGTGAAGCTGATCTGGTCGCCCTCCTTGTAAGCCACGATGTCGAGCATGCCCGGCAGCGCGAAATCGTAGATGGCCTTGGAGTCGTTCAGCGTGACGTAGAAGTGCGAGTTACCATCCATCACGGCCTGCGTCATGCTGCGGATTATACCCGTGGCCTGCTGCGTTGTGCTGGCCTGCGCCGACGACGACAGCACGCCGGAGCTTGCGAGCATGGCCTGGTACGACTTCTGCGTTTCGGCCACCGTGTCGCCCGTGGCCACGTTCTGATAGTGCTGAATGTCGACCATCGCGAACTTCTTCACCGTGCCGGCGTTGTCCTTGAGCGCCATGAAGTACGTAGGCTGCTGGTTCACGTTGATGAGTATGGGGAAGGTGGCGTCGTAGCGCAGATTCTGCACGGCGCCCTCGGCCGATTCCATGGCCGATTCCTCGGTTGCGCCGGCCACCGCGTAATAATGCGATTCGGCCGTCCGCTGATTGACCAGCACGAACCCGACTATCGAGTTGTCGGCCGTGGCGGAAGTGACGCCGGTGTACACCCACACGTCGTCGTCCTTGGCGATGTAGTTGTAACCCAAGTCGCCGTTAGCGCCCGGGGTGGTCTGCACGACGTTCTTCTGGCCAAGCCAGCTGTTCAGCCAACCGTCCTGGTACATGCCCGACCAGTTGTACTGCTGGATGAGCAGCGCGGAGGGGTACGCACGGTCGACCCACTGCGGGACATCACCTATTTCCAGGTCGGTGCATTCGCCGGTGGTGGCGTTCACCATGACCACGCGGTCGATGGTCGTGCCGCCGAACAGGCCAATGGTACGCGTCTGAACAGGGCAAATCCACCACGGTTGACCGTCTTCGTCAATTTCGAAGGACTTCTCGTCGAACATGTAGAAAGGGTACTTCAGCTGCACGTAGCGGTCGATGTTGCGCGCGAGCGGCTCGGACTGCGAGTAGAAGATGGCGTTGCCGTCTAGCTTGACGATCTGCGCGTCCTGCGTCGTCATGTCCACCAGCGCGTAGGCGGGGATGCCCTCGCTTCGGTTGGTGAGCCACTTGAACAGGTCGGCATAGCCGAGCGGGCTCACGCGGACCGGCGTGCCCTTGTAGTTGATCTGGCTATACGTGCTGGAGATTTCGAACTGGCTGACGTATTCGGGGATGTTGCCCATGGCGCGGTTGCCCAGAAGCGCCGCCGAATCGCGATCGATGATGGGAATTTCCGAATAATCGACCTGCTGGATATCCTCGGAGAAATCGGCCGTTTCGGTCTGCAGGACGTTGGCGTACTTCTCCGCGTTGCCGGGGAAGATGGAAAGCGACATGATGGCGCCGATGATGCCAACGGCCGCGATGGCGACCGGGATGAACGAGGCGAACTTGAATGCACGCGCCTTCGTGCGATTCGGGTCGACCTTGGAATTGCCCGTTTCGTACGTGCGCGACTTCGTGCGCCACACCAGGAACAGCGGCAGCAGCACGAACACGGCGACGAACAGCCACGTGTCGGTGGAGTGGATGTTGATGGGCGGATGGAACCACCAGTACGCGACGGCCGCGATGATGATGGCCAGCACGATAGCGATGGTGACGGTTTTGCGGCTGGGCTTGCCGAATTCGGGGATGTGGATGGAAGAGGCATCGCCGCCGCCGTGGCCGCCCGCAC
>CAVBPP010000239.1:0-3071 GCA_963597295.1 Paratractidigestivibacter sp.
CCCGAGATGGACGAGCTTATCGGCGAGGAAAACCATCGCAACCTGATGGACGACATCGAGCTGCTCGACGGCGCCGGCGACGAACTTGACCTGGAGGCCGTTGGCTGCGGCAAGCTTTCCCCGGCATTCTTCGGATCGGCGTTGACGAACTTCGGCGTCGAACCGTTCCTGAACGAGTTTTTGCGCCTGGCTCCCGCCCCGCTGCCCTACACGGACACGCTGAGCGAAACCGAGGTCGAGCCCACTTCCGAAGCTTTTTCGGGCTTCGTGTTCAAAATCCAGGCGAACATGGACAAGCATCATCGCGACCGCGTGGCCTTCGTGCGCATCTGCTCGGGCAAGTTCGAGCGCGGCATGGACGCGTGGCATACGCAGGGCGAACGCAAAATGAAACTGGCCACGGGCACGTCGCTCATGGCCGACGACCGCTCCATCGTCGACGAGGCCTACGCGGGCGACATCGTGGGCCTGTTCGACCCCGGCGTGTTCTCCATCGGTGACACGGTATGCGCGGAAAAGGCGAAGGTGCAGTTCCCGCCCATCCCGACGTTCTCGCCCGAGCATTTCGCCCGCATCACGCAAGTGAACACGCTCAAGCGCAAGCAGTTCGTCAAGGGCATGCAAGAGCTTGCGCAGGAAGGCGCCGTGCAGATTTTCCGCGAACCGGGCTTCGGCATGGAAAGCGTGATCGCCGGAGTTGTGGGCGTGCTGCAGCTCGATGTGTTGGAAACGCGCTTGGCCAACGAGTATAACGTTGAGATTCGCCGCCAGGGCATGCCGTTCACCGACATCCGCTGGATCGAGAACGACCCCGACGAGCTGGACCTGTCACGCCTGAGCATCACGCGCGACACGAAGCTGGTGGAAGACATGCGCGGCGGCAAGCTGCTGCTGTTCACCAATTCATGGAACGTGAACTGGGCCATTGAGCATAATCCGAAGCTGCGCTTGTCCGAGGTTGGCAACGTGCAGTTTTAGGTGCACGTTTAGAAGTTGATGCGAACGCCCCCGTTGGTTGCATCGAGATAACCAACGGGGGCGTTTTGTATATGAGCGAAGCTCGCTTTGCGAGCACCTCATTATGCGCAAGCTTTCGCTCTCGCCCACGAAATCTTGCAGGCAGCCAAAGGACTTACAGCCAAACTTCGTGGGTGCGAAGCGTTAGCTCACGCCGTGTTAGAGAGCGCGAGGCGCGACGCTGTTCTACGGCATGACGCGACCCGCAATGAAAGCCCCAGCTAGCAGGGCAGCAATTGCAAAGAACATGAAGGCGGCGCTGGCGGCACGATTGTCTCGTTGGACGACACCTGCGGCCCCGAGAGCAAACGACGTTCCCATGAGCAACCACGGCGCGGCTGCGGCGATTCCTGAGATGGCGATCATTGCGGCCTCCTAACCCTTGATAGATTGCAGGCTACGCCGCGAAATTCAAGAACGCGTAAGGTGCCGGTAAGCCGGCTGTTAATGCCGCCTAGAAGAGAGCTTGCTGCTCTGTTGGGGCGGCATTGCCTTCGCAGATGGATTCCCAGTCGACAGGTTCCCCGCCAGCTTCAGTGAGCAGCTTATTGGCCTGGGAAAACGGCTTAGACCCGATGAACGCCGAGACGTCGCCGGCAGGCCGTGTTGCGGAAAGCGGCGAGGGGTGCGTGGAGGCGAGGATGAATTTGTTTGCGAGCGATTTTCCGCTTGCGGCGCAAACCTGTTCCGCCTTCTGCTTCGCGCCCTCTATCAGGTCGATTGCGTTGCGTCCCCAGGCTAGGAACACAATGGGCTGCGGAAGCGTCATACAACGCTGGATCACGAAATCGGTCAGCACGCTCCAGCCCAACTTGGCGTGCGAATTGGCCTTATGCTCCACAACCGTCAGCGTGGTGTTCAGCAGTAGCACGCCACTTTGCGCCCAAGCCGTGAGGTCACCCGATTTCGGCGCAGCACATCCCAGGTCGGAGGCCAGCTCCTTATAGATATTGCGAAGCGAAGGGGGCAGTTTGCAACCAGCAGGCACGGAAAACGACAGCCCCATGGCCTGACCCGGCTCGTGATACGGATCCTGCCCGACGATGACTACGCGAACAGCGGCAGGCGGCGTGGTCGCGAGGGCGTTCAACACCAGGTTTTGCGGCGGGTATATGACCTGCCCCGCTTCGCGCATGACAGCCACCTCGGCGAGCAGGGTTTCGGTTTTCGCTTGCACTTCAACCGGTGCGTCCGAAAGCCATTCTTTACTATTGTTTTCGCAGGTCATAGGTACCCCTAAAAGGAAATTTGAGGGAAAGTTCGCTCTGATTTCCCAATGATACAATAGCTTCGCGGCAGCCAGCCGCAGCAAAAAGAAGGTTAGGAGATCAGCATGGGCAAGTTCGTTATCAAGCAGAGCGACGCAGGTTTTCACTTCGTCCTGAAGGCCGCCAACGGTGAGGTTATCGCAACCTCTCAGGTGTACAAGTCGAAAGAAAGCTGCAAGAAGGGCATCGAGAGCGTGAAGACCAACGCCCCTGAAGCCGAAATCGTCGAAGAATAGTGCTGCTCGGGCACACGGCCCGAAGCGCGACCGCAGCACTTAGTCCCCCGCCCCACCAAAGCGGGGGATTTTTATGCCTTGGACAGTTGCGGACGGCAAGCGTTTTCAAGGGTTGCCCGAAATAACGCTTCTAACGCATAAATATTTCTCTGCAAATATTTCGTAGGTGCGAAGCGCTAGCTCGCACAGCAATAGATAAGATCGCGATGCGATCACCGCAAATTTGCAGGTAAGCCTGAGCCCCGATAATTGACCAACCGGTCAAGATTTCATTTCAACTTTTCGCGAAAAGGCCTGTTGACAGGGCGTAAATGTAGCGTTATCGTCGAAAACGGTAACGGGTTCGCCCGTTTCGCCATAACGTAATACAGGCTGCCGGACGTACTTGCCAGGCGGCCAGCTTACGCGGAGGGCACTTAGGGATTGCAATGAATATCAACCAAATCAAATATTTCGTTTCCGTCTTTGAGCAACAAAGCTTCTCGCTTGCCGCGCAGAAGCAGTGCGTCACGGTGCAGGCCGTGTCGAAGGCCATCGGAGACTTGGAGCG
>CAVBPP010000240.1:0-3070 GCA_963597295.1 Paratractidigestivibacter sp.
TGGCTCGCGTGCTCGACCTCGCTTTCGACGGTCAAGCCGCCGCGCTTTCCCAATGTCGCAGCAGGCTCGCCGCGCAATCTAGGGTTGCCACCAGGCCGTATGCCCAGCAGGTCGCCTTGGCCGCTGGCAAGCTGGATGCGCTCTCGCCGCTTTCCGTTTTGGGTCGAGGCTACGCTATTGCCCGCAATGACCAGGGTGAAGTGGTGAAGTCGATCGGTCAGGCCCCGGTTGGCGGCAAACTTGACGTTTCGGTATCCGACGGCATCGTGCACTGCGAGGTGGCGGGCGCTTCCCCCGTGGTGTCGGAGGTCGTTTCCATGAAAGGTGAACAATGAGCAATCAAGAGCTAAAACCTATCGACCAGATGACGTTTCGCGAGGCCATGGCCGAGCTTGAGGGCATCGTCGGCAAGCTTGAGAGCAACACGCTCGAGCTTGAGGAGAGCCTTGCCGCCTACGAGCGCGGCGTGGCGTTGCTGCGCGACTTGCAGGGGCGTCTGACGGGCGCGCAGCAGAAGGTGGACGTGCTGATGGGCACGCTCGAGCCCGAGGTGTCCGACGACGTGCGCGACAGCACGCTTTCCTAAGGCTCTTTTAGGCCGCTTGCCGAGCGCCCGCCGCGTGCCGGGCGCGCTCGGCCGCGCGCGCCTGTACAATGATGGAAACGTTTTGCTTCGACTGAAGGAGGCAGGCCTTGAACGTTCTGGTTATCAACGCAGGTTCGTCTTCGCTGAAATACCAGCTCATCAATGTGGAGACCCAAGCCGTTCTTGCGAAGGGCATTTGCGAGCGCGTGGGTTCCGCCGAGGCTTTCCATAAACACGGCATCGACGACAACGAGGTTGTGATCGATGCGCATATGGCCAACCACGACGACGCGATGGCTTTGGTGCTTGATGCACTGGTGAACAGCCCCGATGCCTCCATTTCCTCGCTCGACGAGATAGACGCCGTGGGGCATCGCATCGTGCAGGGCGGCAAGTACTTCGACCGTTCGGTGCTCATCGACGACGATGTGATCGCGAAGATCGACGAGCTGGCCGAGCTGGCCCCGTTGCACAACGGCGCTGCGCTCATGGGCATCCGCGCATGCCAGAAGCACATGCCGGGCGTTCCCATGGTTGCCGTGTTCGACACGTCGTTTTTCCAGACGCTGCCGCCGAAGGCGTACATGTACCCGCTGCCCTACGAGCTGTATGAGAAGTACGCCATCCGCAAGTACGGCGCGCACGGAACGTCTCATCGCTACATCTCCGAGCGCGCGGCGGCCGTTTTGGACGAGCCGCTTGAGGATTTGAAGCTGATCACGCTGCATTTGGGCAACGGTTGCTCGGCAAGCGCCGTCGACCATGGCGTGGCGGTTGACACGTCGATGGGTTTGACGCCGCTCGACGGCCTGATGATGGGCACGCGCTGCGGCGCAATAGACCCGGCAATCGTGCCGTTCGTCATGGAGCACGAAGGCCTTACGACCTCCCAGATGAACGACCTGATGAACAAGAAATCGGGCTTGCTGGGTATTTCCGGCGTGTCGAACGATCTGCGAAGCGTCCGCGCCGCCTCCGAGGAGGGCGACGAGCGCGCGATGCTCGCCTACGAGATGTTCTCGAACTCGGTGAAGAAGTACATCGGGCAATACATCGCCGTCATGGGCGGCGTGGACGCGGTTGTTCTGACCGCCGGCGTCGGCGAGAACTGCGCGAAGATGCGCCGCATGATCTTCGCCGGCCTGCAGCCCTTGGGCATCAAGCTCGACGAGGAGAAGAACCGCCAGCGCGGCTTCGAGCGCGTCATCTCGACCGATGATTCCGAGGTTCTGATCATCATCATCCCCACGAACGAGGAGTATATGATCGCCCGCGACACGTACGAGATTCTGCACGGATAGTCGCTGGCTTTGACATATCGCCTTTGCTGCGGGCGCCTTTATAGGCGCCCGTTTTTTGTGCCTGGGTGGTTTAGCTGCTTGATGGGTTAGCTTGAAATCTTGTCAGTGATTTCGTGCATGTTCCGGTGAAAAACGGTAACCGGTGATGGTTTGCCTTGGAAAACGAAAGGCCCGGAGAATCGAACTCCGGGCCTTTCGTTTGAAATTGGTTGAGCGGCCGTCCTACTGCTGTGCGGCCTTCTTCGCTTGGCATTGGACGCAGGTGATGGCGATGACGCCGGTGATGTCGTGGGCGGTGCAGCCGCGCGATAGGTCGTTCACGGGCGCCGCGATGCCCTGCGTGATGGGGCCGAACGCCTCGGCCTTGGCAAGGCGCTGCACCAGCTTGTAGCCGATGTTGCCCGCGTCGACGTCGGGGAAGATCAGGCAGTTCGCCTTGCCGGCGACGGCGCTATCGGGCGCCTTCGCCGCGCCGACGGAAGGCACGATGGCGGCGTCGGCCTGCAGCTCGCCGTCAAGCGCCAGCTCGGGTGCCAGCTCGTGCGCGATGGCTACAGCCTCGACCACCTTATTGGCATCGTCGTTTTTGGCCGAGCCGTGCGTTGAATGCGACATCATGGCTACGATGGGCTCGGTGCCCATGAGGGTCTTCCACGACTTTGCGGAGTTGACGGCGATGTGCGCGAGCTTCTCGGCGTCGGGCTGCACCTCAAGGCCGCAGTCGCTGAACAGCATCGTGCCGTTCTGTCCGTACTCGCAGTCGGGGATGACCATGATGAAGAAGCTGCTCACGAGCTTCACGCCGGGGGCGGTGCGCAGAATCTGCAGCGAGGGGCGCAGCACGTCGCCGGTCGAATGGCAAGCGCCGGCCACCATGCCGTCGGCGCGGCCGGTCTTCACCATCAGCACGCCGAAGAACAGCACGTCCTTCACCTTCTCGGCTGCCTGCTCGGGCGTCATGCCCTTTGCCTTGCGCAGTTCGTAGAGGGTGTCGGCGAATTCCGGCAGAAGCTCGGAGGTGGTAGGGTCGATGAGCGTGGCGCCGTCGAGCGCGTGGCCGGACGCCTTCATTGCCTCGATGTCGCCCAGGATGATCAGGTTCGCGACGTTGTCCTTCAGGATGGTCTCGGCCGCTTCGAGCGTGCGCGGGTCGTCGCCTTCGGCGAGGACGATGGTCTGCTTG
>CAVBPP010000241.1:0-3069 GCA_963597295.1 Paratractidigestivibacter sp.
GATCGTTGCCCTGCAGCTGCACGACAGCCTCAGAGGCGCCGAGCGCATTGACGCGGCTCTCGATGATCGAACGGGATTTCTCCATGTCGTCGGAGGAAACCGTGCCGCCGTCGGTGCTCTTCGCCTGCAGGACCACCGACAGGCCGCCCTGAATGTCCAGGCCTTGATTGATCTTTTCCTGCGGGGGCGTGAACATGACCACGGACCCGATGACCAGCAAAGTGGTCAGCACCAAAAGCCAAACGTTGCGGCGGTTGACGTTGCCGCCCTTCTTCTTTTTCTTGGCTTTGGCGTTTTGCATTTGCGCCATTTGTACTACTCCTAGCCTTCCTAAATACAAGCGAACGGCGGCCGCAGCCGCCGTGTGCGCGCAATAACTTCCTTATTATGCCATAACCAAGAACAATCGGTAGAAATTAGTTAGAAAAGGGTGCCGTTCGAACGAGCCGAGCCGCCGGTCTGCACGACTACGCCGTGGTTGTTCGCTGTACGATGCCTGCGCCGTCGGGCTCAACCCATCTGATTGGTATACTGAGCACCATGAATACGCTAACGAACACAACGCGGACCGCAGGCGAGCGCAAGCGAATCGCCGTGGTCACCATGGGCGTCAAGCTCGGCGACGAAACGCGCGGCTACACGCGCTTTCGCTTCCTGTCCGAAATGCTTGTCGAGCAAGGCTTCGACGTCGATTTGATCACGTCGTCGTTTCAGCATTGGGAAAAGGCTCAGCGCGACACCTCGAAAGCCTGCTACAAGGGGCTTCCCTACAACATCGTCTTCATCGACGAGCCGGGCTACCAGAAGAACCTCGACCTGTCGCGCATCCGCAGCCACCGCAAGGCCGCGAAGAACCTAAAGGCCCACTTCGAGGCCAACATCGGGCGCTACAGCCTGGTGTATTCCGAGATTCCGCCGAACGACGTCGCGCGCGTGTGCGCAGAATTCGCTAACAGCCAGCGCATTCCATTCGTGGCCGACATCAACGACCTGTGGCCCGAGGCAATGCGCATGGTCGTCGACGTGCCGGTGATAAGCGACATCGCCTTCTACCCCTTCGCACGCGACGCGAAACGCGTTTACCGGCTGCTTTCCGGCGCCGTGGGAACTTCCGACGAATATGCGGCCCGCCCCGCCGCGGACCGCAAGGCCCCGTATCGCCAGGAAACGGTTTACGTGGGCAACGACCTGCAAGCCTTCGACGAAGGCGCCCGCGAGCACTTGGGCGACGTTCATAAGCCTGCCGATGAGGTATGGGCGGTGTACGCCGGAACCTTGGGCGCCAGCTACGACATAGCCACGCTTATACGCGCGGCGGCGCTGCTGGAAAAACGCCGCGCACAGTACCTGGCCCGCACGGGCGCGGAGGGAACGACCGGCATACGACGCCCCTTCCCCGCCGTGCGCGTGAAGATTCTGGGAGATGGGCCCGACCGCGCCGAGCTGGAAAAACTTGCGCGCGAGGAGAACGCTCCCGTCGAATTTTTGGGCTACCAGAGCCATGCGAGCATGGCCGCTTGGCTGCGCGCGAGCGACATTACGGTGAATTCCCTGGTCAAAAGCGCCGCGCAGTCCATCGTGACGAAAATTGGCGACTACCTGGCGTCGGGCAAGCCGATGATCAACACCGGGTCTTCGCTCGAATTCCGCACGAAGGTGACCACCGACGGCTTCGGGCTGAACGTAGAGGCGGAAAACCCCGAGGCGCTGGCCGACGCGCTTGAAGAGCTGGCCCGAACGCCTTCGCTGCGCAAGATCATGGGCGCCCGCGGCCGAGCGGTTGCCGAGAGGGAATTCGACCAGCGAACGTCGTATCTGACCATCGTGAATTTGATTCGCAATTTGATTTAACCGCACACGGCGCGCGTAGAAGCGCCGGCGAACATGAAACGCAACGCCCGGCATACGCCCAGGCGCAAACGCAAGGAGCATGAAATGACCGAACAGATCCGCATACCGTTCTCGCCACCCGACATCACCGAGGCGGAAATCGAAGAGGTCGCCGACGCGCTGCGCTCGGGCTGGATCACCACCGGCCCGAAGACCAAGCAGCTCGAACGCGAGCTTGCCGACTTCGTGGGAACGAAGCGCGCCGCCTGCCTGGGATCGGCCACGGCCGCGCTCGAGATCGCGCTGCGCCTTCTGGGAATCGGCCCCGGCGACGAGGTCATCACGAGCGCCTACACCTACACGGCGAGCGCATCGCCGGTATGCCACGTGGGCGCGAAGCTGGTGCTGTGCGACACGGCGCCCGGCAGCTTCGAGATGGACTACAAGCAACTTGAGCGACTGATCACGCCGCGCACGAAGGCGATCATCCCAGTTGACCTGGGCGGCGTCATGTGCGACTACGACGCGCTGCGCGACGCCATCAGCCGCTTCGGCAGCGCCTGGACGCCGGCCAACGACCGCCAGCGCGCCATCGGACGCATTGCCATCGTGGCCGACGGGGCCCATGCGCTCGGCAGCGTATCGCACGGCGTTCGCGCTGGTCAAGCGGCTGACATGACCACGTTCAGCTTCCACGCCGTGAAGAACTTCACCACGGCCGAGGGCGGCGCCATCACCTGGCGCGAGGGCCTGTTCGACGACGAGGAGCTCTACCACGAGTGCATGCTGCTTTCGCTGCACGGCCAGTCGAAGGACGCGCTGGCGAAAACCAAAGCCGGCGCCTGGGAGTACGATGTGGCCTTCCCCGGGTGGAAGTGCAACATGACCGACCTGCAGGCGGGCCTGGGGCTGGCGCAGATGCGCCGCTACCCCGGCATGCTTGCGCGCCGTCGGCAGCTGGTCGCGCACTACGAGGCGAATCTTGCCGACATGAATGCGCAGATCATGCGCCACTACACGGCCGCCGATGGCTCTGACGCCGCCGGCGCGCCCGACGACGCTGCGGCCCGTGCGGATGCCGCGCAGTCGTCTTCGAGCGGACACCTGATGTTGGTGCGCCTGACCGGGCACAGCCAAGCCTTCCGCAACCGCGTGATCGAGCTGATGGCCGAAGCGGGCGTTGCCACCAACGTGCATTACAAGCCGCTGCCGCTGCTGACGGCCTACCGCGACCTTGGC
>CAVBPP010000242.1:0-3049 GCA_963597295.1 Paratractidigestivibacter sp.
CGAGGAAAAGAAGGCCGTTGCCAAATCCCTGGGCGAGGCTTTGAAGGAAAACCGCATTCGCTGCCAGATGACGCAGGAGTTTGTGGCGGAAACGCTAGGCGTCAGCCGCCAGTCCGTCTCCAAATGGGAGAACGGTTCCAGCGACCCGAACACCTCCAATCTCATCGCACTGGCAAAACTCTACAAGGTCTCCCCGCAGACGCTGCTAGAATGCGCGACGGGAACACCGGAGGACGAGCAATGATGCTGAATGATTCTTTTTGGTTGGTAAGACAGAGCCCCTGTCGATGACGACCTTGCTGACATAGTAGACTGCAAAACGCGAAATAAGTTTTCGCAGGTAGACAGCCATGTCAGGCTTGTTCGAAATCCCGCGATCTGCGGCTTTGATTATCGAGCGGGAGTAGAGCAAGACGGTACGTGGCGACACCTGACGGCACCCAGTAATACCCAAATTACAAACCATCTGGAACCATTCCATGTCAATAAATCGGCGCTCTCAATCGCGCTTGACGAGTCCATGGACGATGCGTAAAACGCACGTCGCTAAAGCTGGATAGCCTCTCGAAGAAGCGCAACTCCAGCTCTTTTTTACCCAAAGGATAGCCGTGATATACGGTAAGGGGCTCGCAGCGATGCGGGCCCCATTTCGTAGGAAGGGGCAAAGCATGAAGGCAGCTTTCATTCCTCGGGGGTTCTTCGACCTATGCATCGAGCGCCACGAGCTCAAACTGCCTGCATATGTCCAAAGACCATACAGCATTCACCATTGAGCAGCTTAACGTCAAAAATGGGAATTGTATTCCCAAAATTGACTTTCACTTAGATCACCTGCGATAATAAGCTCCGTAATAAGGAGGCCATTTATGTACATTGAGCGAGAGATCGAATCGACGGTAGACGCGATGCTGCGCCAGGGGAAGGTCGTGCTCGTCACCGGCGCGCGCCAAGTGGGTAAAACCACGATGCTGAGGCGGCACCTGGGCGACTCGTTCGCCTACGCCACCATGGACGACGCCCGCGACCGGGCGCTGGCCAAGCAGGATGCAACCCTGTTCTTCGACTCGAAGACCCTCCCGCTCATCATCGACGAGGTCCAGCGCGCGCCCGAGCTGTTCCTCCCCGTGAAGCTGCTCGTCGACCAATCTGACGAGAGGGGCCGGATCGTCCTCACCGGCTCGCAGACCTACCATCTGATGAAGGGCGTGAGCGAGTCGCTGTCGGGAAGGATCAGGACCCTGCAGATGCCCGGCCTGAGCCTCAGGGAGATCCTCGGCAAGCCCGCGGAGCCGCGCGCATACCGGCCCTCCATGGTGGATGCGGCGGCGTGCGACGTCGATAGCGACCTCGATATCTGGAGCGTCATACACCGGGGTTCCATGCCCGAGCTGCAGGACCCGGGCATCAACTGGGACTCGTTCTACTCCGACTACGTCTCGACCTACCTCGAGCGCGACGTGCGGGAGCTCGTGAATGTCAAGGACGAGACCCGCTTCTACAACTTCATGGTCGCCTGCGCCGCGAGGACCGGCCAGCTCTTCAACGCCTCCGAGGTGGCAGCCGCCGTGGGCACCGACCACAAGACCGCAAAGTCGTGGCTGTCGGTGCTCCAGGCGTCGAGCATCGTGCGCGTCGTGGAGCCTTTCTGGCCCAACGTCGACAAGCGGCTCACCAAGATGCCCAAGATCTTCTTCATGGACACGGGGCTCGCCTGCCACCTGACAAGGTGGACCACGCCCGAGCAGCTGAGAAACGGCGCCGTTGCGGGCCATATGTTCGAGACCTTCGTCGTCTCCGAGGTGCTCAAGAGCTACATGAACGCCGGCGCGAATCTGCGCGACGTCTGGTTCTACCGCGATTCCAAGAAACGGGAGGTGGACCTGGTGATCCAGGAGGGGCGGGTCTTGCATCCCGTCGAGGTGAAGACCGCGGCAACCGTGGGCGCCGACGCCGTCAAGAACTTCGGGTGCCTGGAGAAGCTGAGCGGCTACGAGGTGGGCTTCGGCCATGTGATCTGCCAGACAAAGGAGCCGTACCTCGTGTCCAGGAACGTGCAGGCGGTCCCCGTCTGGGCGATATAGAGTGCGTGTATAAATTTTCACGTGCAAAAACACGCGTAAATAATTGCGCGTGCATTTACGCTCGTTTTCAAGCGCAAATGCATGATGGCAGGTGATTTACGGGTCAGCGAAAGAGCAGTGCGCCGACCGAGATTTCAGGGAGACTGACTCGAATCAAGTATGCAAAAGCGATTTAACGGGTGGCAGGTCGATTGCCGTATCGGAACGCTTCTCAATTAAATTCTAAACCCCAGGTAGTTTGAGAATTGAGTTTTAAAGGAAAATCAAGTAAGGCTTTGACCCGCAAAAACGGAAGCTACCTGGCACTGGCATCGGCTACGAGTTGCTGCGCTACGTGGATCCCGAAAAAGACAGCCAATTTTCAGACGACGAAGGATTGAGATACTTGCACATCCGATCTTTTACTTAGGCTTATCCTTACTTACGGATGCTGCAGGCAGCACGGACCTTCTCCAGTTGATCTACCTGCCATTGCGGCATTAGGTGAGGCGAATCGGGATTCTTCATGCACTGCACGGGAAGAACGACGCTGCAAGCTGCGATAACGGCGAATGCCAACACGGCAAACAGCCAATCGAAGCCAACGACCATGTCACCCGTCACGACCGTCCAGATATACCAAACGGAGATGGGCAGGAAAAGGAACACACTGGTTGCCATGCCAGGGTTGTACCAGGTCCCCATCTTCACGTTCATCTGCACGCAATGACCCAGCACCTGATAAAGGTTGAAGAACATGGTCGCCAATCCCAACCAGACGAGGCCAGGAAACGCCAGCGCCAAAACGTAGAACGCATAGGCGCTTAGGTTCACCACCATCACCGAATTCCAGTTGCCGGGGAACGCACGATAATTGTCCTTTTCGCCGTAGAAATACCGGTTGATAACCACCGGGCCTCCACCAGGCAACGCATATTCCTCGTACTGATGCAGCGGCAACGCTAAAAGCGAAACCAGCAGAATACGCT
>CAVBPP010000243.1:0-2999 GCA_963597295.1 Paratractidigestivibacter sp.
CAGCAATGGTGACGTTCTTGCAAATAATGGTTGCGCTGCTGCCGGTGGCCTGGATCGCGCCGTTCTTGAAGCCCGTGATAAGGCCGCCCTCGATAACCTCCTGCTGCTTGGAGGCATCCGTTCCCTGCTTCCAGAACTTGCCGCAGGCCTTCGTGTCGTCGATGTAGCCCACATGCTTCGTCTGGACCGCATTGCCGCGCTCGTCGGTGCCCGAGATGACAAGCGTTGCGCTACCACTGCCGCTTCCGCAGCCGAAGGCTGCCTCGGATGCCTGCGAGCCGTCGATGACGTGGCCGTTCAGGTAAACGGTGGCCTTCTTGCCATCCTTGACGTTGATATGATCCGACCCTTTCACGGTCACGTCGGAAGTGAATTTCACATACGCGCCGCCCTTGCCCTTGTCGGCATAGGTGGAAATGGCGGTCGAAATTTCGCTGAGCGACTTGCATTCGACCTGCTTGACCGCCGTGCCGTTCTCGTTGATATAGCCCGCCTCGGCAATGACGGCGTCGTCGGCGAAAGCGGCTGTTGGCGCTGTGGCGGCAGAGACAATGGCGAACGTTGCGGCGGCTGCCAGAAGCGCCAACGCGGTGACGAGGCTGGCGAAGCGGCGGCGGGTGGCAAGGCCGGTATCGAAAGAAGTGGTCATGGACGTGCTTCCTTGCGTCGTGAGAAAATAAAGTTCTGTACAGTATAAAGGCTGCAACACGCGTACGACCTGCTAAAATGAAGATTACTACCGTATTTGCGCAAAAGAAGGAAGCCCCATGAGCGAACCGAACCTTGCCGCCATCAACGTCGCTGCCGTCGACGCGAGCGACGGCTCCATTGACGCCGCAACCGAACCCCGACGGGGCTTTTCCCGCCGCGAATTCCTTTACCTGGCGGGCGTAGGGGCCGCGACGCTCGCGCTGACAGACCCGGCCGCAAGCGCGCTGGCCGCCGAGGCCGGCGCCGGCCCCACGGCAAGCGCAGCTGACGCAGCCGCGGCCGCCACCACGGCGACCACCGCCGCCGACGGGCGCATCATCGGCTGGCTGCACTGGGATGACGGCGGCGACACCGCCACCCCGTTCATCTTCGAGCCCAGCTTCTTCAAGGGCAGCGCCATGAACTACAACGCTCACCTGGCCACCTTCGGCTGCTGCCTGGCCGATTCCGCCATCAACGCCGACCCCGGCGGCGGCAGTGACCACAAATACCAGAACATGTACCGCAACGTGCGCAGCCTGATGAAGCAGATCGGCGTCCAGGACGGTGACGTCACCGAATATAGCTACCAGTGCGACGGCTCGACCATCACCGGCCACCGCGCGGGCAACATCGTCTGGAACAAGTGCTTCGACGAGGAACCCGCCTTCAGCTGGAAAACCAAGCCGAAGGCCACCATCGGCCTGTGCGTCGGGCACCGCAAGATCAAAATCGACGGGCAGGAAAGCAACCTGGTGCTGCTGGCCGTTCGCGGCGGCAACTACGAGGCCGAATGGTGCAGCAACTTCGTCGTGGGCGAAACCGGCAACCACGAGGGCTTCCAAGAAGCCGCCGACATGGCGACCACCTTCCTGAAATGCCTGGTGCGCGAATACGGCCTGACCGGGCCGACGAAGGTGCTCATCTGCGGACATTCGCGCGGCGGCGCCACGGCCAACATCACGGCCGGCAACATCGTGAAGCACGCCATCGACAACAAGGCAACCAAGCTCTCCGACGCCGAGGGATACGACCTCAGCGGCCTGTTCGACAACAAGATCACGCTTCGCCAATGCGACCTGTACTGCTATGGATACGCCGTGCCAGCAGGCGTTTTCGCGGAAAGCGCCGACGCGAAGAAGCAGGCGCGCGACAACTTCCGCAACATCCACAACATCATCAACCCCTGCGACATGATCCCCAAGTTCGTGCCCGGCAAGTGGGACTGCATGCGCTACGGCGTCGACAAGGTGCTGCCCGGGCCCGCGAACAACTCGTTGTACACCGCCGGGCGCGAGAAGATGCTCGACCGCCTGTACGCGCTGGGCCTGCATCGAAAGAACGGCCACTTCGGCTACCAGCTGGACGGCTTCCCCGCCATCGATTTCGAGATGCTCGACGGCATAGGCTCGTACGTCGAGGGGATGAAGGACATGCCCGTGCTTGATGTGTTCATTGAGAACTTCATCAACGGCGTGGCGACCGATGTCTTCCACGCGCGCGTGAGCGCCAAGATCAAGCGAAGCTTTCCCTTTACGGAAACCGAAGTGCCGGGCTATGCCAAAAGGTATCAGGCGGCGATGGTCGGCATTCAGGACCTGTACCTGAAGTTCGACCGCGACACCGAGATGAACACCAAGGGCGCGGACAATAAAACGCCCCTGGAGAAGTTCATGTCGCTGGCCGGCAATAAGATCACAAGCCATATGGCGTCGCTATACAAGACGATGTACTTCAGCAAACCGCTCGTCGACATCATCGATTACGTCGACGAGGCCATGAAGGGGGTCAAGATCAAAGACGGCGTCACCGTCAACGATCGCTATGGCGACCAGGTGCGATCCATCTTGCATGCGCTGTTCGACGAGGAATACCGCAATATGCCCAAAACGGGCACGCCGAAATCATCGCTGAGCAAATTCATCTACAACAACCTGCAGGACGTCATCGCCTTCGCGCAGAAGGCCGGGGTGATACTGTCCTCGCACAGCAGCGAGATGTATCTGGCCTGGCTGCAGTCGCGCGACACCTACTACAACAAGTACGGCAAGGCGGATGTGCCCGACGCGCCAACCGATACGACGACTTCGGGGACGGCGAAGGCGACGACCGCGGCGCTGACGAGCGAGGGCGAGGCTACGGGAGGCGCGGCGACGGCGCTGACGGACGCGGACGAGGCTGCGGCGGGGGGAGCGGTCGCGGACGAGGCTACGGCGAGCGTGAAGTTGACGGGCGCCAGCGCGGCTGCGGGTAGCGCGGCGTCGGCAGCGTTGGCGAGCGCGATCGCTGCATCGTCGACAAGCGAAAAC
>CAVBPP010000244.1:0-2967 GCA_963597295.1 Paratractidigestivibacter sp.
AGGGGTGAAGTATTTAACCTCCCCCGCCCAGCGGCCCAGGGCCGCCACGTGCCGTCGCTACCAACCTCGGGTCGTCGCGCGGAAGCCCCGCCGCTCCGGTCGCTTCCGCCGGCTCGGTCGTGCCACGGGGTCCGGTCGCGCCTCTGCGAATCTCCCGTTGCGGCCGCGCGATCGCTCCGGCGTCTGTCTTCGCCACGGCCTTCGGTCAGCCCGCTTCGCGGTCTGCCTCAGGCGGCGGGCTCAGCCAGCCGCCTACGCGAACGCGCGACCTGTTGCAGCTCAACCGTTTCGGCGCGCCCGGTCCCCGCGTCACGCCCTCACAGCGGCTTCAGCGCCCTGCGCTCTGGGGCTTCCGCGCTAGCGTTATCCGGCTCGTCCGCGCCGCCACGCGTCGTCCCTGGGCAGCCCGGCGGGGGCTGACTCTCGGATGGCGGTCACCGAATGTCGCCGGTTACCGCAGGCATTGCGCCGCCGCCTGAAGGGAATCGCGCTAGCGGCGAACGCACCCGCAAGTCCACCAAGCGCCGCCATAACCGTCACGCACCAGCGGCCCAGCGGGGCGGCGCTCAGCCCTCATCAAGTTCCTTGAGCCTCGCCAGGCAACGGTCAATGAACCCGCACTCGACGTACGCCTGCAGGCAGCCGTCGCAGAAACGGTCACCGCGCACGCACCAGGTGATGCACGCCCTCAGCAAATCGAGGCCCGCATGCTCGACGTCGCACGAGTCGATGCCGTTCTCGGTGTCGACCCCGCAGCGCTCAAGCGTGCCGAAGTAGTCGGTATCGGCGAAGCCCTCGATGGCATAGAAGTCTTCGATGAAGTCACTCAGTCCCACCGTGCCGCCGCCGAGCTCAATGTCGAGCTTCCTATCTGCGAGCGTTCCAGCGTACTTGGTCAGCCTCTCGTACATGCCAGCCCCCCTAGCGCAACAGTCCGTTGTCGCCGAGATAGTCGACGAATGCGTCGATGATCCGGTTCGTGCGGGCCTCGATGTCGGCCTCGGTGAAGTCGTCCTTCTCGGACACCAGGCGCTTCAGCTCAACGATCTGCGTGCCGGCTTTCTCCTTGCCGTCGCCGGCGACGTAGCCCTCGTAGTACTTGCGCTTGTCGGGGAACTTGTAGTCGGCCGCGCGGATGTTCACGCGCTTCTCCAGCAGGGCCTTGTTGCCCAGCGCCTCCAGGTTCGCGCGGTTGCCGAGCGGGCTCACCTCGTTGCGCTTCTTGGCGTAGATGTGCTCGATCTCCAGCGTGGTCTCCAAGCTCATGAGTGGCTGGGAGTCGTCGGCGTATGCCCACCAGGTCAACATCGACTTGGTGACGGGCCTGCCGTTGGTGAAGACGTAGGAGCGGAAGCGCTCGGCGATGTCCGTGCGCTCGAAGCGGTGGTTGGGGAACTCGACTGGCTCGTGGTTCACGATCTTGACCATCTCGGGGTACACCGGCGTGCGCAGGGCGTTGACGCCGGGGCGCTCGATCGCGTAAGCGAAGATGAACGCCGTGATCTTGTTCAGGAAGTCGTAGAGTTCGCCGTCGTCCAGCTCGTTGTCGTCGTCCTTGTTGGCCAGGAACCACACGCTCAGCAGATAGGTCCACATGCCGTTGGGCGCGTAGTTCAGCACGAACAGCCGCCTCAGCACGCGGTCGCTGAAGCCCTCCTGCGCATCCACCTTCTGCCAGAACCCCAGCAGGGCCTCGAGCTCGCCCAGGGTCTTCTCCTCCTTGAGGATGGCATAGCCGTCCTTGCTGAAGAAGTCGCGCAGCGCCTCCGTGGTGGTGTCGCGGATGCCCTTGCTCGCGCGGCGGAAGTACATGTAGCGAGTGAACAGCTCGTCCATGGGCGTTCCGCGCATGGGACGGAAGATGGCGTTTGCGCCCTCCTCAAGCCTCTTCCAGCGGCCGATGAACTCGTCCTTGCGGCCCTCATCGGAGTAGTGCTTGTAAAACTGGCTCTTGAAGATGTCGGCGTCGGAGAGCGGCAGGCCTCGGTCGTTCAGCGTCGAGAAGATTCGCAGCGCCGTGTCCTGCGACTCCGCCTCGATGGGCAGCAGGATCACGTTGTTAAGGATGCGGATGGGGAACAGCGCCGTGTACATGGGCATGGCGCTTACGAACTCGGCGATCTTGTCGGAGAAGTACTCGAAGGTCTTGGCGTAGCGGCTCTTCCTGCCCTTCTCCACCTTGCCGTCCTTCAGGATGGCAAGGAACTCCTCCTTGTCGTCGTCCGACGCCACCTCGGAGTCGATCTTCAGGCGGTCGAACATCGGGTGCCCCAGCTCGTCGGTCTTCCAGATGCACTTGGCAATCAGCTTGCGCGTCTCCACCGTGTCGTCGTCCATGGCGGTCTCGAACTTGGAGTAGAACGCGCGGAGCAGCAGCATGATGGTGGTCAGGCGCTGCTGGCCGTCGATGATCTCCTGTTTGCCGTCCGAGTTCTTGAACGTGACGATCGGGCCCAGGAAGTACTCGTCGTTCTCGCTGTCGAAGTCGGAGCTTGAGTTGTTGGGGAAGGCGAAGAGAAACAAGTCCTCCCATAGCGTCTCGCACTCGTCCTGCGTCCAGGCGTAGGGGCGCTGGTAGTCGGGGATCAGGAAGTCCGACCTTTTATCCGAGAAGAGGCTGCTTACGGTCCTCTGGTCGATGTTGAGCTTTGACATGCGGCAGCCTCCGTGCAGGTAATTGGGCGCGTACATAACTCCCGCAATTATACGCTGCACGGCAAAGCTCAGAAATTAGCTCGCGGCTAAGGTCAGACGAACGGGCGCCAGCTCAATGCTGGTGCCCGTCCATTTACCATTGCCGAGAAGAACCGGCCGAGAACCGCCTACGAAGCCGCCAGAATCCCGCCAGCAGTATTCGCGCGGGCCGTCTCTTCGCTCTCCCCGTACCAGCGCACGCGGTACTCCCAGGGCATCTGCAGCCCGGCCGCGATCTCCTTCATGTCGCGCTCCTTCTCGGCCTCGGTGTCC
>CAVBPP010000245.1:0-2951 GCA_963597295.1 Paratractidigestivibacter sp.
CCTACGAGTATGCGCGCGAGCAAGGCTTGCTGGCCTGTCCTTCGGGCCGTTCGGGCGGTGTTGTCGATGACGTGGTGATGGATCTGTCCGTCGGTTTACAGGTGCCGTTCCAGAAGAACGGCTGCCCGCGTTCAGGCGAGCGTATCGAGAAGCTGAATTTCCTGATGCGCGCTGCCGAAAGCGCATCCGACGTGAAGCTGAACGACCTGCGCAAGATCGCGAAGTTCTAGCGCTGAGTTGATTTTAGAGTCGGTTGCCGTTCGCCGGGCTGGTTTCCGACTTGGTTGTTATCGGCCCAGGGAAATGCCCCTTTGACGCTTGACGTCGGAGGGGCATTTTGATTTCGGTTGTTGTGCGGGTTGGAGGCTGTCCGTGCAGTGGCTGGAGATTGCCGTCGGTCTGCTGGAAGCCGACCGTGCGGCGGCAGGTTCGCGGGCGGGCGAAGAGGCCGAGGCGGCCAGCTAGCGCCTACGCCCTGTCGGCGCCGCGGGGGATGGTGGTGAAGGCGAGCGTGTGCTCGGTCACGAGGGGGCCGTTCGCGGCGAAGAACACCACGCCGCCGACTTCTGCGCGCACTTCCTCGATCACATCGCCCGTGAGCGGGTTGATGATGCAGGCGCCCACCTCGCCGCGTGAAATGGTGCGGCCGGGCTCAACCAGCCGGCGCAGGATGCCGCCATGCTTCGTGTGCACGGGGACCAGCACGTCGTCGGTGATGTGCGACGACTTGAACCCCTGATGGCAGGGGTAATCGATCGCGCCGACCGCCGCCATGAAGCGCAGGGCCGCGCGCTCGGTTTCCTCCGCCGACGCTTCGTCGATCGTGTCGGTTTTCTGCGCGTAAAGGGAATACGCGTCGGTGTTCCACAGGCGCCAGTTGTAGTTGAGCGTGGTGGTGTCGAAGGGGTCGGGCGCGTGCCGCACGACGTAGCGCATGCCGAACAGGTCGGCGGCCGTGTCGTTGGGGCCGGGGGCGTCCATCACGCGCACGTGCGGCACGAAGTCGCCGGCCATGTGGAAGCTCGCGAGCTGTATTCCGTAAGCGTAGCCGCGCACGGCCTCGAACAGGCCCGCAGCTATGCGCTGGGTGGTTTCCCCTTGGTCGTAGCCGGGGAACATGCGGTTGACGTCGGTGTTGTCCATGGCCCAGAAGCGCTTGCCCACGTTCATGGAGATGTGGTTCGCGCAGGGAATGACCATGATGCGCTTGCCCGCCGCGATGCCGCCCTTCGCCTCGATGCGGCGCAGGCGATGCACCAGCTGCGAGCAGATGTAGAGCTGCTGCACCTCGTTGCCGCGCAGCGATCCGACCACGCAGACCGCGTCCTCTCCCTCGCCGAACGAGAAGCCCTTGATGTCGATGCAGCCGCGGTAGGGCAAATCCGCGGAGAAGAGCACGTGTTCCTTCATCTGATGCCTCCCAAGATTCGAGCGATCAGCGACCCGGGCGTGACCACGGGATATTCGCGCAGGGTGAACAGCAGGCCGTCGGTGGGGCTCACCACGCGCTGCTGAACCTCGCCCGTGAGCGCGTCGGCGATGATGCCGAGCTCCTGACCGGTCGAGACCATATTGTTGTGCGTGGCCGTGGGCAGGAAGATGCCGGCGGCGTCGGCGTTTATGAAGCTGACCTCGCCGTCGGTGGATACGATGGGTTCCTTAAGCGTCGCCGGTGCCGGGCCGTCCCAGATTCCCTTGTCGATGAGCAGGTTGAATATGCCGTCGATGAGCGCATCGCCGTAATCGCGCGTGATGCGCATGCCCACTCCCATTTCCACGACCAGGCACGGAACGCCGATGTCGTTCAGGCTGTACGCCAGCGTCGATTGCAGCACCGTCGCCGCCGAGTGCACCCACACGAAATCGATGTTCGCGCGCTTGGCCAGCGGCACTAGCCGCTCGGCGGTAATCTCGTTGATGCGGATCTGCGGAAGCTCTCGCAGGAAGATGTTGCTGGCATGGATGTCGAAGGCGATCGCCGCCCCTGAGATGTCGTCGATGATGGCGCGGGCCAGGTGCTCGGTGAGCGACGCGTCCTCGCAGCCGGGGAAGATGCGGTTCATGTCCAGGTCGAACAGCGGCACGCCGCGCGTGATGGTGGAAACGCCCGTCGGGTTGAGCGCGGGGTATATGTCCACGACGCCGCGCAGGTGCTCGGGGTGCTCTTTTATGCGCCGGGCCAGCTCGAACGCGACGTATTGGCCCTCTAGCTCGTCGCCGTGGATGCCGGTGACCACGGCTGCGCGCGGCAAGGTGCGCGCGTCGCTAGCCGATGCACCCTCGGGCGCCAGGCGATTCTTCCATATGCGTATGCGCTCGTCCACGAACAGGTCGGCGCTGGTTACCTCTATCTTCATCTATTGCTCCGAAACTTCCATGAATACGGTTTGCGTTTGGCTGGCCGAGCCGCGGAAAACGCCACGCTCTATGGGACAGTCGGCCCAATCGCGCCCGCAGGCGATCATCAGGTAGCCGTCGTCGCAGGCTTGCCCGCGCGTGGGGTCGAACCCGTGCCAGCGGCCGCCGATGTGCGCCTGCGCCCAGGCGTGCGTGGCGCCCTCGCCCTCGGTGATGCCGCAGACGTAGCGGGCGGGAATGCCCTTGTGGCGAAGGAGGGCGATCATGATGTGCGCGAAGTCCTGGCAGACGCCGGCACCTTGCGCGAAGGCCTCGGCGGCCTTCGTGCTCACGTCGGTCGAGCCGGGCTCGTAGCGCATGCGATCGTGCAGAGCGTGCGTGAGGGAAAGGCAGCCCTCCAGGGTTGCTTGGGCGGTTGCGTGGTCTGCGCTGGCCATTCCGCTTGCGCCGCTCGTTGCGGCCGTTCCGTCCGTGGCCGCAGCCTCGCGCCCAAACCCCACGCTTCGCACCCACGTCTCCATCTGTTCGCTCACGTGCGTAAGCTCGCTGGGGAACAGGAACGCCGGGTGCGCGGGCTCTAGCACGCCGCCGGC
>CAVBPP010000246.1:0-2887 GCA_963597295.1 Paratractidigestivibacter sp.
ATGCATACCACATGACGGCCCCCGAGCCTTCGGGCGAGGGCATCCTGCGCGCGATGCAGCAGGCGCTGGCCGAAGGTAGATTTACCCCCGCTGACCTGGGGCATGTGAACGCCCACGGCACCGCTACCCCCGCGAACGACTCCACCGAGTCGCATGCGCTGCTGTCGCTCTGCGGCGAAGAGGCCGGCCGTCAGGTTCCCGTCGCGTCCGTCAAGGGCTGCACGGGCCATACGCTCGGCGCCGCCGGTGCGGTCGAGGCCATCGTCACGGCGCTTTCGGTCGCGAACGACTGCGTGCCGCCGACGACGGGCTTTGCCGAGGCCGACCCGGACTGCCCGGTCAACGTGCTGAGCGAGCCCAAAACCAACTACAAGCAGAAGGTTGCGCTGTCGAACAGCTTGGGTTTCGGCGGGCACAACGCGGTGCTGGCCATTTCCCCCTTCTGCGAATAACTAAGGAAGTTCAACATGCAGGAAATCACCTATCCGTGCGGGCGCGACGCCATCGAGCGCGTGCTTCCGCATCGCGACCCCTTCGTGTGGGTTAGCCGCATCATCGAGTGCGTGCCCGGCGAATCCGTTGTGGCCGAGCTTGACGTTTCGGAAGACTTGCCGCTGTTCAAGGGGCATTTCCCGGGACATCCGGTGCTGCCCGGCGTCATCATCATGGAGGCGCTTGCGCAGGCGATGTCGTTTTCCGTGCTGGTCGGTCGTGGCGACGAGGGCGTACTCGGCTTCTTCGCCGGTATCGATAACGCGAAGTTCCGCAACCAGGTGCTGCCCGGTGACACGCTCACGCTTAAGGGCACCGTGGTGAAGAACGGCTCGCGTATGGTGGTGGCCGAGGTTCAGGCGCTGGTCGGCGACAAGGTTGCCGCGTCGGCCACGCAGAAGTACGTGATGGCGAAAGGCGAAAAGTGAGCAGCAAGCAGGATTACATCTCGTTCGACAACGGCGGCGTGTTCGTGCAGGAAGCCGACGTCGAGTCGCAGGCTGAGGCCGCGCCGTCCGCTAACGCGAAGCCGGCGAAACAGAAGGAAGATTCTTCCGAGGTGGTGTACCGCCTCGGTCGTATTTCAGAAGAAGCTCGCGCTGATCTGGGGACTTCGCCGAATGCTGTGGGCGCTACCGATGTTTCGGAGTACACCGCGGTCGACAGGACGAAAGCCACGGCCATGCCCGGGCTGCCTGCGACGTTGGTGGCCGAAGGCTCTGCTGAGGGGGCTCCCTCGGCACCGGTGGCGTTGGTTGTGGCGCGTGGCCGCATGGCGAAGAAGACTATCCTGGCCGCACAGGATAATGGCCTGTTGACCTGCGCCGTTTATACTGATGACAAGCGTAACGAGGGTTACTTGAAGCTTGCGGATATGCGCGTGAGCTTCGGCGAGAAAGCCAACGACGCGCTGTTTTCCAATAGCTATGCCGTGCTTGAGGCCGCGCATGCCTGCAGTGCCAGCGTTATCTTGCTGTGCGAGGATGCCATCGCCTTGGCCCGTGTGGATACGTTCCTGGCCCGCGCGAATGCCGAGAACATCCGCGTGTTCACGCCGCTCGGCGATTCGCCTCAGCTTGGCTGGGTGCTGTGCACGACCGATAAGGATTCCGCGAACCGCGGCACGTGGCGCACCTGCAAGCATTGCAAGCTGAAGTTCGACAGCGCCAGCTTGGCGGCCGGTCATTACGTGTGCCCGAGCTGCGGCGAATACCTGCGCATGAACTCCAATGAGCGCATCAACGACCTGCTAGACGCCGGGTCGTTCGAGGAATGGGACCGCGTGATCGCCGAGACCGATCCGCTGAAATTCCCCGGTTACCTGGATAAACTCGATGCGCAGCGCGCGAAGTCGGGCCTGGAGGAAGCCGTGCGCACCGGCGTGGGCACCATCGCCGGGCTGCCCGTGGCCATCGGCATCATGGAGTCGACGTTCTTCATGGGATCGATGGGCAATGTTGTCGGCGAAAAGGTAACGCGCCTGTTCGAGCGCGCGACCGAGCAGCACCTGCCCGTCGTCATCTTCACCGCTTCCGGCGGCGCGCGCATGCAGGAGGGCTTGGTTTCGCTTATGCAGATGGCGAAGACCTCGTGCGCGCTTGAACGCCATTCGGCGGCTCATCTGCCTTATATTTCGGTTATCACCGATCCGACGACCGGCGGCGTTACGGCGTCGTTCGCCATGGATGGCGACATTATCATTTCCGAGCCGCATGCGCTCATCGGATTCGCTGGTCAGCGCGTTATTCGTGACACGATTCGCCAAGAGCTGCCTGAAGGGTTCCAGACGGCGGAGTTCGCTCTGGAGCATGGGCTCATCGACGCGATCGTGGAACGCGGCGAGCTGCGTTCGACTTTGGCGCATATTCTGGCCATTCATAAGTTCACTTCCATGAAGGTTCGCCCTGGGGATACCAAGACCGGCGAGCAGGACATTTTGGTTAGCTACGAGGCCGTTTGCGAGAACTTGGAAAACGGCACGGATACGTACAACACGGTCACGTTCGGCAATTTGCAGCCGGAGGAAATGACCGTCGAAGAAGAGCAGATTTGGGATAAGCTGCGCAAATCGGTTATGGCGGCGGTCGCGGGCGATAGCTTGCGCACGCCGGCCCGCAAGCGGGTTGAGCGCGCTATCGCGCAGGGCAGCTTCGATGCCGAGGGCGGCGCGTCGCTTGAGGTGGAAGCTGCTGATGAGGCGGCCGACGCTGCGGACGATGCCGTTGCGGGGTCCGCTTCTGTGTCGACGGATGCTCCGGCCGACGACGAGAATCGCGCGTGGCAGAGCGTGCTTCTGGCTCGCAACGTTCACCGCCCGACGGCTATCGCGTACATTCGCAACTTCGTCGATGGTTTCATCGAGCTGCACGGCGAGCGCACCTTCGCCGATGACGGC
>CAVBPP010000247.1:0-2878 GCA_963597295.1 Paratractidigestivibacter sp.
CCACGGCATGGTTCGTTCCTCGTTGAACAAGCATGCGTTTCATAACGACAACCCCCTATTTCCTGCTATGGATCCAACTCATCGTCACCGCGCGGACCGCAAAGATACTTTCCGCGAATTTGCCAGCCTGTGCACACAGTATCGGCAAGTCCCACATTCAAGCCGCCGACAAACAGATGAGCGTTTTGCCTAATCGATACCTACAAACATTTATAACAGGAGAAGTTCTTGCGCCCCTCACCCGAATCAAAGCGAAATCGGGTGAGGGGCGCATAGGCGTTCCAGGGGATATTTCGCACCGGAGTGAAACTTGAAGCAAAGCCCAATTCGGCTAGATATGCAGTTTTGCGTCGAAAACCAAGCGACCCAAGACAGCGCGCCACCTTCCGGCCCGCCACGCAAATCACGCGCAAACAAACATGCCATCCCATAAGGCAAGAACCTGTCAGGGCACCTAGCGCAGCATGAAACGGGAAAGCTCGCTTTTCTTCGAAATGCCTAGTTTTTTGTAGACGCTTTTCATATGGGTCTTCACTGTGTTCTCAGATATTTCTAGAAAGGACGCCACCTGGCGCATCGTCCAGCCGCGGTTCACTAGCATGGCTATGCTGAACTCGGTGGTTGTTAGGTTATCGGCCACTTCCTCACTCCTGCGAGGGTTGTGGATTCGGCGCCAACCGGCGCTGAACCGATAGGTGATCTCGATGATGCGGTTGTAGGTCTCGGGATCGACGGGCTTCACGCAGGTTTCGATAAGGCCGCCCAGCAAGCCGTGATGCTCGGCAACCCCCTCAACGAAATGGTCAGGAGCGGAGAGTTCCCATACATCCATGAAATGGCGCTTTGCGTGCTCAATATCTCGCAGTGACATGCAGTCCATACACGATACCAAATGCAAATAGATGGCGGGGATCGGATACGTCCTCGGCGCAAGGCTCAACGCGCTTTCGGCCAAACCCAGCGAATAGCCGTACTTCCCGTCCAGGTAAGCCTGATGAGCCTTAACGTAGGCATAGAACATGCGCACGCCGACGGAAAGCTCCGAGGCAACCTGTGCGGGAATCTCCACCGGCTTATCGTTCAAATGCAGAAGGGAAAGCGCCGCATCGCGCGTAAAGCATGCGCACGCATAGCTAGCGGGGCTCGATGCGGACTTCGCCGGTTCTTCGAGCCTGCCCAAGGAAAATTTTGCTTCCGCGATCTTGCCCAACGACAGGTTCGAATACACCGAAAGCAAGCACGCCGAGCAGCGCATTCCGTCGTCCGAGGCATCCAGATACGGCTTCGCAAACTCGATGGCATCTTCGGCGCGTCCCTGAAAGTATGCGAGCTCGGCACGCGCGATGACGCGCTGATTTTCGGTTGGGAACGACTCAGCCGCATCGGCCGCCGAGCCCAGCTCAAACGAACTTCCCATCAGGGGCATCAAAGTTTCAGTACCCACACGCACCGCCTTTCGAATTTGCCGGGAAACAGCTCACGCCTCAAAACGCTAGCCGCATATTAATGCGATAACCCGCTTTTCGCGTATTCCGAATTCTAGCAAACGATCCGTCGACCGGCCGCACGCGAGCCACACACGAACCGCACGCGGACCACCCTCCAAACGCAAAAGAACCCGCCCCTTGCGGGACGGGTTCTTCGGAAAGCAAATCCAAGCAACTTGCCTGGTATTTCGCAAACCTTAGCGCTTGCTGAACTGCGGGCGCTTGCGGGCCTTCTTCAGGCCGTACTTCTTGCGCTCGACCATACGGGCATCGCGCGTGAGGTAGCCAGCCTTCTTCAGCTCGGCGCGGTAATCGCCAGCCTCAAGCAGGGCGCGGGAGATGCCGTGACGCAGAGCGCCGGCCTGACCCGAAATGCCGCCACCCTTGATGTTGGCCAACACGTCGAAATGATCCTGCGTGTCCGTGACCTTGAACGGGGTCTTGGCGTAGTCGAGCAGAGCCTCGCGGCCGAAATACTCCTTGCCGTCGCGACCGTTGATGGTCACCTTGCCGGTGCCGGGAACGAGACGCACGCGGGCGACAGCGTTCTTGCGGCGACCAGTGCCGTAATACAGTGCTTCATTCGCCATGGTTTAGCCCTCCATCTTAATTTCGGTCGGCTTCTGAGCCATATGCGGATGCTCAGGGCCGGCGTACACCTTCAGCTTCATGCCCTGGGCACGACCCAGCGTGTTCTTCGGCAGCATGCCCTTGACGGCGTGCTCGATAACGCGCTCGGGGTGCTTGGCGATGGCCTCGGTGAAGGTTTCGGACTTCAGACCACCGGGATGACCCGTGTGATGGCGGTACACCTTGTCGGTGGCCTTCGCACCGGTGACGCGAACCTTCTCAGCGTTCACGATGATGACGAAGTCGCCCGTGTCGACATGGGGCGTGTACTGCGGCTTGTGCTTGCCCTTCAGGATGGTTGCAGCCTTGGTGGCAACACGACCGAGGACCTGATCCTCCGCGTCGATGATGTACCAGTTGCGCTCGACCTCATGGGGCTTGGCGTGATACGTCTTCACTTTGTTTCCTCCAGTTCTTCCTGCATGCTGTGCGGCCACAGCGCACAGGTTTCGTTTTTCAAAAGTGCAAGTCTGTCAGCAGCCGGTTTCCTACGCCAGCACGCCCGCCCGGGTCTGGACTTCCCTTCTTGGCGCTGCCTTCACCCTGCGTTTACGGGGCTTTTGAAAGCGAACTTTTGCAGTTTACGGCGCACGGGGCGCGCGCGTCAATGGAAAAGTTGGCTCGTGCAGGCGCCGGCGGGCAGATTCCACACGGACTGCACGAATGAAGGGCGAGTCGGCGTGCGGAGCGGGCGGCGTGCGGGGCGGGGCGGCGTCAAGAGCGCTTCAGGCACGAGGGCGAGGCGGGGTGCGGGTCGGGGC
>CAVBPP010000248.1:0-2793 GCA_963597295.1 Paratractidigestivibacter sp.
GCCCACCTTCGGCTTACCGGCGGCCGACAGGTAACTTTGAAACGACGTTTGCAGCATCAAAAACGGCAGCGAGAACGCGAGCACGCTGCCGTACGCCACGCCCTCTTCCAGCAGAAAGCCGCTTGCGCCCATCAGCTGAGCGACCGAGCGCACGCACGCGAACACGACGATGCCGCACACGATGCCGACCGCGAACGTAACCAGGACGAACAGGGAAAACAGGCCGTTCGCCCTCTGCTTGTCGCCCTCGCCCAGGGTTTTCGCCACCAGCGCCGTGCCGCCCGTGCCCATCATGAAGCCAAGCGCCGAGAGCATCATGACGAAGGGGTACACCAGGTTCAGCGCGGCGAACGAATCGACGCCGACGAAGTTCGACACGAACAGCCCGTCGACGATGCCGTAAATGGACGTGAACACCATCATCAGCGCCGTCGGCGCCGTATAACGCAGCAGTCGACCCAAGGTGAAATGGTCGGAAATTTGGATTTTCATCAGCTGTTCCTTTGCAAGGTTCCCATCAGTGACGAAAAGTATGACGGATTGAATTTTTATTCGCAAGGAACGGATTAATGACAAAGGCGTGGCAGTGTCGCCCATCGGGCTCTCTAATACTGGTTGAGCTAACGCTTCAACCCCACGAATTCTTACTGTAAGTTTTTTCGTATCCCTTCCTATTTCGCGAGTGCGAGTGAGAGCTCTAACAATATTAGGCACTTGCGTAGCGAGCGTCACATTCTTGCTGGCGTACATCGATGCAACTCAACGACAACGTCGCAATGGTACAATTCCTCAAATAAATTCAGTTGCTTCTTGCGGAAGGGGAAACCATGAGCACCAATACTACCGGCAGCCATTTGACCTGCGGAAAATCTGTTGCGCGGCGTGCTTGCGCCGTAGCGCTGGCGGGCGCGCTTGGCGTTTCGGGCTTCGCCTTCGCCGGATGTTCATCAGCCGCCAGCGGTTCCGGCTCCAACAGCAACGGTGCCGACACAGCGCAGCAGGCAACGCAAAACGCCCTGCCCAGCGTTACGGGCACCATCACCAAGGACACGAAATACGGCGCCGCGACCACAAGCTTCACCGCCGCCGACCTGGAAGCTGCGGGCTTTAAGCTCGGCGACTCCTGCGATGTTTCCTTCAGCAACGGCTATACGCTGACCGACATTCCCTACTACAACGGCTACTACGTCAAGACCGGCGAACCCGTCATCGTCGCTTATCCGAACAGCGAATACGTGCAGGTGCAGCTGAACAACGCCGATCTATGCGCAACCGCGGGGCTTGAGGACGGTATGAGCGTCACCATCACCATGAACACCCCCGATAAAAACAACCTGACTCAGGAAACGCTCGGCCAGGTGTACTCGACCGATCGCGCCGACTACGCAAGCGACGAGCAGTTCTCGAATTTCCGCGCGCTCACAGGCGGCAATTTGCGTGAAAACTTCCTGTTCAGAGGTGCATCGCCGGTTGATAACAGCCGCAAGCGCGCCGCCATCACCGACAACTTGCTGAAAAATAACGGCATCAAAACCGTCATCGACCTGGCCGATTCCGATGCGGAAATGCAGGGTTACTTCGCGTCCGCCGACTTCAATTCAAGCTACACGAAGTCGCTCTACGATGAAGGGCGCGTAACCATGGTCGCCATCGGGGCAAGCTACAGCACCGACGCGTATCGCCAGGGTGTGGCCAAGGGCATGCGCGCGCTGCTGCAAAACGGCGGGCCGGCCTACATCCACTGCATGGAGGGCAAGGACCGTACCGGCTTCGTATGCATGCTAGTCGAGGCGCTTGCCGGCGCCAGCTACGACGAGATGTGCGCAGACTACATGAAAACCTACGAGAACTACTACGGCATCACGCTTTCGGGCACGCCAGATCGCTACGCGGCCGTAACGAAACTGTACTTCGATGGGTTCGCCGAATTCTTGCTGGATACGACGAACGGCGATGCGATCGTTTCCGGAAATTATAAGCAGGCAGCAACGAATTACCTGCTGGACGCCGGCATGACGTTGGATGAAATCGTGCAGCTGACGGCGCTGATTTCGAAGTAAGGGAACTCCACACGCACAGCTGCGCGTGTTTGAGGGGCAGCGACGCCTCGCCGCAAATTATGCGAAGCTCGCTGCGCGAGCACCTATTAATGTGCGAGCTTTCGCTCGCACCTACGAAATTAAGGCAGATTAAGTAAATCTAACTGCAAGATTTCGTGGGGTCGAAGCGTTGGCTTAATCCGCATTAGAGAACGCGAAGCGCGACATTGCCTTGCACGCAACGGTCACCCCACTTGCTCACGAAAGACGATGGAAAGACAAAGGGGAAAGACAAAGGGACGCTCGTAATGTCTGGTTGTGATCGTTTTGTATGCAACGGCAAGACATTAGGAGTGTCCCTTTGTCTCCTTCCCTTTGTCTCCTTCGCAGGTCGAAACCTATTACTACAGCGCAGCCGCAACCCGTTACCTGCTAGACGCGGGCATGAGCCTGGAAGAAGTGGTGCAGCTGACGACGCTTATCACGAACTAGGCGTCCCTAATCTAGCGCGGCGGACAGTTCGATGAAGAGCTTGGTTATGTCTAGGGGCTTGGCTATGTGGCCGTTCATGCCGCTGGCGAAGGCTCGCTTGCGGTCTTCCTCGAAGGCGTTGGCCGTCATGGCCAGGATGGGGATGCTTGCAAGCCTCGTGTCGCTCAGCTGGCGAATCCTGCGCGTGGCCGTGTAGCCATCCATCACCGGATCGTGTCCTGAAAGTTGGTGTAGGCGCCGTTTCGGAGGCCCGTTGATTCGC
>CAVBPP010000249.1:0-2767 GCA_963597295.1 Paratractidigestivibacter sp.
CAACCCCGTTACCAAGCTCTACTTCAGCTGCCCGAACCTGAAGATCACGAAGAAGCAATCGAACGCCCTACCGCGCCAATCCGTTACGGAAGATCCCGCCGAGCGCGGACAGCTGCACGGGCTGATGGCGGCGTTTTCGCTGACGATGCTGGTGACCGGCGCGTCCTACGAGCTGTCGCGGACGTTGTACGTGCAGATGGGCCAGTTCGCGAGCACCGATGTCGTGCCCTATGCCATCATGCAGGGCGGGGTGACCACGCTCACCATCGTCGGAACCATCGCCATCGCGCTCGTGCTCATAACCAAATCCGGCATCCGCGGGCCCGAGATTTGCTACCGCATGATTGTGTTGTTCCTGATCATCGGGGCGATGCTTGTGCCCCTGCCGCTTATTTTCACCGACATAAGCCCCATAGCGCCGCTGGCGGTGGACGTGGCGGCCTTCCAATGCATGGGCATGGGCATGTGGCTGCTCATCTCGGGCCTGTGCCGCAAATACCAAACGTCGTGCCTGTTCGCATTCGGAATCATCCGCGCCGCTTGGTCGGCCGGCCCGCTTCTGGGCATGCTGATCGGCCGCTGGCTTTGGTACGGCGCGGGACTCGACATCAAGGGCGCGTTCGTGACCGCGTGCGTCTGCGTGTGCCTAATCGTGGTGGTGAACAACTTCATCTTCACCGAAAACGCGCTGGCCCGGGCGCTCAGCATCATGCCGACCGGGCGCAAGCAGCACTTCCAAGACCGCTGCCGAGCGGTTATCGAACGATACGGCCTGACGGAACGCGAGGGCGAAGTGATGATCCTGTTCGCGAAGGGCCGCAACCTGCCCTACGTGCAAGAAGAGCTCTGCCTATCGAAAAGCACCGTCAGCACCCACCGCCAGCACATCTATCAAAAGCTAGGAGTGCACTCCAGCCAAGAGATGATCGACCTAATCCAAAACGAGAAAGCATAAGACAAAGAGACACTCCTAATGTCTTATCGCCGCGCAAGAGTCGGTGTCGCGCACAACCCCCGCAGCCAACAAAGCCGGCTTCGCGCCGTAAGCCAATTACTCACCCGCATTTATATATGCCAAGTGCTATTCTTTCATCAAAGAAGTATCCGGGGGGCGCCCGAACTGCCACCTATTCACTCAAAGCAAAGGGGTACGAAATATGAACATCTCACGCAGAAACTTTTTGAAAGTAGCAGGCGTCGTCGGCGCCACCGCGGCGGTAGGTGGCATGGGCGGGTGCTCAGGCTCCGCAGCTAGCACAGCCTCCACCGTAGCCGACACGGTGGTTTACGGCAAGATCTACACGTCAAACGCCTCGCGCGACTATGCCCAGGCTGCCGCTATCAAAGACGGCAAGTACATCTTCGTCGGCAGCGAGGAAGACGCGAAGGAATTCGTGAAGGACGGCACCACCAAGGTCGTCGACCATCGCAACAAGGGCCTGATCATTGCGGGCGCCACCGAGGGTCACGGCCACTACGTGGGCATGGGCGCGATGCAGTGCCTGAATTTCTCGGTGACGGCCAACACGGAAGACGAGCTTCTCGCCAACGTGAAGCAGTACGTCACCGACCATCCGGACCTTGAGGTACACCCTCGGCTGGAGCAATGTGGCCATGAACGAAACGAAGCACACGTTCCAGATTCTGGAAAAGCTTGACGCCATCTGCCCCGACAAGGCGCTGCTCGCAGTGGACGAATCGGGCCACAACGCCTTCTTCAACAGCAAATGCGCCGAAGCGGCGGGGGTCACCAAAGACACTCAGCTCGAGGGCGGCACGTTCAATAAAAACGAAAGCGGCAATCTTACCGGCCTAGCAACCGATATGGCCGTGAACTACCTGCTCAAGTACGCCATTTCTAAACATCAAATTCTGCCGCAAAGCGAATTCGCAAACGCCGCTAAGGCGATGGAGGCAGCACTGCACGCCTACGGCTACACCAACTATCAGGACGGTTGGACGAATTACTGGGGCACGCAGCTGCTTGACTTCCTTTCAGAAAGCGACAAGCAAAACGGCCTGAACGTAATGGTCAGCGGGTCGTACAAGATCGACTCTTACGATGACTGGAAAACTGAGCTTTCCAAAGCCGAAGAATATGCAAACAAGTATCCGACCAGCCATTTCAAGCTCAACACCATCAAGTTGTTCGCCGACGGCGAGGCGGTTGAGTCCAAATCCGGTTGGCTGATCGAAGGCTACGCGGACGGGACTCACGGCACGCAGGTATGGGAAGACGACACCATGAACAGCATCGTAAGGACCGCCAATCAGGCCGGGCTCGCGGTGCATGTGCATGCGCAAGGCGACGGCGCCACCCTGCAGGTCGTCAATGCGTGCATCGCCGCAGAGGACGTGAAGAAAGAAGGCGTCTTGAACGGCGTCTGCCACGGCAGAAATTACACCGATGAATGCAAGAAGAAGATGGGCGAGCACGGCATCTACGCCGCGCAGAACATCAACTGGCGCGTGCTCACTCCCAAATCGAACGATAGCCGGATCGAAGAGCTTATATCAAGGGACCTGTTCAATGCCGGATACCCCATAAAGTCGCTGATAGATGCCGGCGTTCTGGTCACCTCGTCCACCGACCTGCCTTCCTCAAGCGGCGCGCCCTGCGATGTATGCGGCATTGTAGAAGCGGCGGTCAACGACACACGCGGTGACATGGAAGTCGTTCAGGAAGATCCCTCCGAGCGCGTGAGCGTCGAACAGGCGCTCGACATCATGACCATCAACGGCGCCAAGCAGCTGCAGATAGAAGCCG
>CAVBPP010000250.1:0-2739 GCA_963597295.1 Paratractidigestivibacter sp.
GTACACGGTCGTGTCGATCTCGGCCGGGTTCATGTCCGGCGCCTTCCAGAAGCTCGCGGACTCAGTGATCACCTGGTCGGCGACGACGAGCCAATCGAGTTTGGCCATCGAACGGCGCACGAAGCCGGCGTTCGGTGCGGAATGGCAGGGGTTCATGCCCCAGTTGAAGTAGCCCTTCATGATGCCCTGGTCCATCAGCTCGAACGAGTTGATGTGCGTGAAGTTGGTAGCGCCCTTGTCGGAGGGGACCTTCGGCCACCAATCAAAGCCGTAATCGTTGTCGACGGTTGCGGCGTCGCCGAACCATTCCTTCAGCTGGCTCACGATGAACTTAGGCTTGTTGGTGTAATAGCCGGCGGAATAGGTCTGCGACTCGATCCACTTGCGAAGGCTGGAGCGGTCCGTGGTGTTAGCCCATTTCAGGTAAGCGGGCTGCTCGTCAACCATCATGCCCATGTCGGTCGCGCCCTGAACGTTCGGCTCGCCGCGCAGCGCGTTCACGCCACCGCCGGGGATACCGATGTTGTTCAGCAGCAGCTGCAGGATGGACATAGCGCGCGTGTTCTGACCGCCGTAGGAATGCTGCGTCTGGCCGAGCGCGTACAGGATGGTGCCGGATTTGCCGGGCGCGCCGGACTCGGAATAGGTCTTGTACACCAGCTCGAGCGTCTCGGGGTCCATGCCGCACACCTTCGCGACGGTCTGGATGTCATAGCGCTCGTAGTGCTTCTTGAACTGCTGGTAGACGCACATCTCGTCCTGCAGCGTGGCGTCCTTCTTCGGCTTCGTGAATTTTGGAGGGGTGAATTCAGGCGTGCCGGGCTTGTTGACCCACGCGTAATCGCCGGTCTCGGAGGTGTCCCATTCCTCGACCGATTCGGTCTGATAATGCCAGGACTCCACGTTGTAGGTCTTCGTCTCCTCATCCCAACCGCTGAAGTGGCCCGACTTCACGTCGAAGCCGAATTCAGGGTCGAGTAGGTACGATGCGTTCGTGTAGTTGATCAGATACTCGAAGTTGTAGTTGTCGGGGTTCTTGCCGGTGCGGGTGTACTCGGCCAGGCCCGGTTCAATCAGATTCTCGATGATGTAATGGTACATGCCGCCGTAGAACGCGATATCGGTGCCGGAGCGGATCGGGCAGTAGATATCGGCCTGCTCGGCGGTGCGGGTGTAGCGCGGGTCGACGACGATCCACTTCGCGCCCTTGTTGTGAGCGCGCTGCAGATGCAGGGAGGACGTCGGGTGCGACTCGCAGCTGTTCGATCCGCAGTGCAAAATATAGTCGGTGTTGGCCATGTCGGTCCAATGGCTGGTCATGGAGCCGCGGCCGAAGGTCGGGGCCAAGCCGACGACGGTGGACGAATGGCACACGCGCGCCTGATTATCGATGGCGACGATGCCGAGCGAGCGCATCATCTTCAAGATCAGGTACTGCTCCTCAGAGTTTTCCTGGCTGCCGCCAAGGGAAGCTATCGAGGGCGTGTAGTTCACGGTCATGCCGTTTTCGTTCTTTTCGATGAAGGTTTCGTCGCGCGTGTCCTTGACTTTGCGGGCGATTTCGAAAATTGCCTGATCCCAGGTGATTTCCTCCCAATCGGACGCGCCGGGGCGACGCACGAGCGGACGCGATGCACGGTCCTCGTTCTTGATGACCTTGCGCGTCTTCGGGTCGACGACGTTGCGCAGCTGGAACATGGTCGCGCCCTTCGGGCACAGGCCGCCCTCGTTGATGGGGTTATCGGGATCGCCTTCCAGGTTGATCAGCTCGCCGTCGCGCGAGGAGCACAGGCTGCCGCAGCCGCCAGCGCAGTAGCAGCAGATATTCGTTGCTTCCTCGGTGTTTTGCAATTTCCAATCTTTTTCGGTTTCGGCCGCGAAAGCCTTCGTTTGGGAAGCCAATTCGCAGGCCAGCGTGGTGGCAAGCGCGCCACCGGTCGCTTTGAAGAACCCTCTACGGGTCAATGCCATGGGAACATCCCCCTTTCGCATGCGAACGCAACCGCTTATGGGCGCAAAAGTCCTAGCCTTATCGAAAAGGCTTGGTGTCCTGCGCAGATGCGGGATCGGCCGTTCGGCGCCGCAGATGACGCCCCTAGCCTGAGCGTGCCCAACGTCCGCGGCAGATGCGGATACGTTGCGGATGCACTCGTCTGTAATGCGATTCGGTATGCCAGTGTTGTCTATGCGCAAGCCAATACGCGACTCGTCTGACGCGTGTGCAGAGTGGCCAAGTGCCTAGCGATGCGCCAGCAGAAAAGCGCTTCGATTCGGGCGCGGGCCGTACGGCTTGCACGAAGTTTGGAAAGTCCGGAACTTCCGGTATTTATGCTAGGAATGTTCATCAACGATCTTTAATTGCTACCGGCGAAGGGTCATTATTCGTCGGTGAACGGCAGCATCCCCCGTTTTGCGCAGGGGGTGTCATATCGCGGGTATTAGGTCAAATAGGGTAAGTTGTTGCAATTCTTTATTCTCGAGTTTGAATAAATGCTGGTAGACATTGAGTTTCACTCAAAGGACAAACCAACAGAACTTCAAATATGGGTAAAAGCATATTTGAACGAAATAGGCAAGCATCAAAGGTTGGCGATTCCGCGAAAGGCAATGCATTGCGAAGGTGATGCGTCGTCGGTGGCCATCGACGAAATGCAGGCGCAGCTTCACCGTCCGCAGCGCCGCATGTGAGCGCGGACGTGCTGACGGGCAACGAAAAGGCCCGAGCCGATCGAATCGGCT
>CAVBPP010000251.1:0-2730 GCA_963597295.1 Paratractidigestivibacter sp.
TCCAATAGCACCGCTTCGGCCACCGCCGCAAGCGACACGCAGGCGTCCTCGTCGGCTTCCGTCAGCGAAGCATCCGGCTCCCAAACAAGCCCGCAATCGGCCTCGCAGCAGACCGCCGACGCAAGTTCCGAAAACGCATGGGCCGCGTCTAGCATCGAATACGTTTACATCGGCTCCTCCGAGCTGAGTCAGGGCTCTGACCAGGAAATCAGCGTCGCGCTCGCAGACTCTAGCGTTCAGCTCGCCGGCGCCGCTCTTGTGGTGACTTCCGCCACGGGCGAAACCCTGCGCATCGAATCAACCGCCGTCGTCGACGCAACCGCGGCGTTCGTCTTCGGCGCCGACCTTGCGGTGGGCAAGTACGTCATCAAGGGCTGCGAGTTCACGGTCGCCTCCGATGACGCCGTCCATTACGTTGACCTGTCGTCGTTTAATTACGGCTTCAGCGTCGCCGAGGCGAAGCAGGCGAATGCGGAAAGCTCTGACAGCCCCGCCGTCACCGCCTATTACGCAGACGAATCCGGCAACGTGCGAGCTTCGTCCGACTTGGCCACCGCGCTGAGCGAATCCACGGAGGGCACCTCGCTTGCAACCGTCTCCGACAGCGTTGCCTCGCTGGCTTCCGCACGGTCTTCGTCCAATGCGATGATAGCGCCCGTTATCGCGCTTGACGCCGGCCATGGCGGCAGCGACCCGGGTGCCTGCGCCAACGGCCTGCAAGAGGCCGACCTCACCTGGAAAATCGCCGATGCCTGCCGGGCAAAGCTTGAAAGCTACGGTTTCACGGTCGTGATGGTGCGTGATCAGTACGGCGACTACGACGGCTACGACTACAAGTACCGCGTGCGCCGCGCACTTGACCAGGGCGCGCAGGTGTACGTCAGCTTTCATATCGACTCGAGCGTCAATTCCTCCGCCACCGGCGCCAGCGTGCTCGTGCCTTCGAACGACGGCTCCAGCAACACCCAGGTTTCTGAAGATTTGGCTTATAAGGTGATGGATAACCTTGCCGCGTTGGGGCTTAGCTACAGAGGTCTGGACGTGCGCGACGACCTTGCCGTGGTCAACGGCTCGGCTGCGGCGGGCATCCCCGGCATCCTCATCGAACACGGCTTCATCAGCAACGAAAGCGATTGTGCCAATTACTTCACCGACGAGGGTTGCAAGCGCCTGGGCGAAGCCGATGCCGAAGCCATCATTGAGCAATTCCCCAAGTCAACCTGGGTGGATTACTCGCCTGTGTACGACTACAACTATTACATCGCTAACAACCCCGATGTGCTGCAGGTGTACGGCGGCGACGAGAAGCTCACGCTGAATCACTTCATCGAATACGGCATGAAGGAAGGCCGTCAGGGCTGCGCAGATTTCAACGTAAGGTGCTACCAGGCCAATTACGATGACCTGTGGATCGCATACGGCAACGACTTGCAGTCGTACTATCTGCACTATCTGGCCTACGGCCAGTATGAAGGCCGCACCGCGGGAAGCTATCTTGACGGCAAGTCCGAACCGGGTGCCGCAAGCGTGACCGTGCAGACCTCTTCTAAATTCGCCACTGCCGAGGCGTCTTTTATGGGCGGCGATGCCCGCAATGCCAGCGAGGTACGCTTTGCCATATGGTCCGAAGAGGGCGACCAGGACGATCTTGAGTGGATAACGGCAACGCGCGCGGCAAATATGTCATGGAGCACCTCCATCAACGTTGCCGCCCATGCGACGTACGGGAAATACCTTGTCCATTGCTATGCCGTTTTGGATGGCAACCTGACGTTCGTCGGCGGTACCAGCTTTGACGTTCCCGCGCCAAGCGCCAGTTCGCTGTCCATTGCCAATGTTGACAACCAGGGCGGCACCTTCGACGTGGTTCTTTCCGGCATAAACGCACCCACTGGTGTGAACGTGGTGCACATTCCCGTGTGGACCGAAAGCGACCAGTCCGACATCGTGTGGTACGAGGCGTCGCGCCAGGGCGACGGTAGCTTCAAGGCCACCGTGAACGCGCTCAACCATAGCTACAAAGCCGGCAGCGTTACGGACTATATCGTTCATGCCTACCTGACCGACAGCTTCAAGCAAACCTTCGTAGGAAGCACCACCGCCCAGCTGAGTCTGGCTTCCGACTTCACGCGGTCGTATAAGATCATGGGCTCCAGCACCGTTGACGCGGCGGCGATGGCCTCGCAGTACAATGCGATGGGCTACACGTATCCGTCTTCGGCGTACGCGAGCAAGGGCGCTTCCACCATTGAGGAATTCTGCGAGATCTTGTGCCAGCAGGCCGCGAAGGAAGGCGTGCGGGCCGAGGTCGTTTACGCCCAGGCCATGCTCGAGACGGGCTACCTGCAGTTCGGCGGCGACGTGAAGGCCGAGCAGTGCAACTTCGCCGGCTTGGGCGCCACGGGCAATGGCGTGTGCGGTGAAGTGTTCAGCGATGTTGCCGAGGGCCTGCTGGCGCAGGTGCAGCATCTGAAGGGCTATGCCTCTACCGATGATTTGAACGAGCCCTGCGTTGACCCGAGGTTCAAGTACCTGGCAAGCAAGCGCGGTACTGCCCCCACCGTCGATGGGCTTGCCGGCACGTGGGCTGCCGATACAGGCTATGCCACCAAGATCAAGGCGATCATGAACACGCTGCAGATCAAAACCTCGCATTTCGACGGTGAAGTGCAGCTGGTCTACCGCCTGTACAACCCCATCACCAGCGAGCACCTGTTCACTACCGATAAG
>CAVBPP010000252.1:0-2656 GCA_963597295.1 Paratractidigestivibacter sp.
GCATGCCGGTGAGCGTTCCCACTTCGCGAAGCATCAGGTAGCCGGCGTACGCGGGCAGAAGCTCGGCCACGCCCGCGGTCGAGGCATGCGCACGATGAGCCGTGCCGAATGCGTCGTTCACGTAAACATCGCCGAGTTTTGCCAGCTCAGCGCAGAATTCGGGGTCGTTCTTCTTCTCGCGCTTGTCGAAACGCAGGTTCTCCAGCACCACGATCTGCCCGTCGGCGAGAGCCGCGACTTTTGCCTGAGCGTCATCGCCGATAGTGTCGGTAGCGAATGCGACCTGGAAGCCGGTGATCTCGGCAAGCTTATCGGCCGCAGGCTTCAGCGTGAACTTCTCTTCGTAGCCCTCGCCCGCCGGGCGACCCAAATGGCTCATCAGCACGACGCGCGCACCGTCTTCGACCAGTTTCTTGATGGTGGGCAGCGCCGCGCGAATTCGCGTGTCGTCGGTGACGACGCCGTCGGAAACCGGCACGTTGAAGTCGACGCGCACAAGCACTCGCTTGCCGCGCGCTTCGAAATCATCGATGGTTTTAATATTGGCCATGTGATGTCCTTTCAACGAAAACGGGCGGCATGAGAGCCGCCCGTCGTAACATGCTTGAGGCTTAGAGCAGAATCTTTACCAGGTCCTTGACGCGGTTGGAGTAACCCCATTCGTTGTCGTACCAGGAAACGACCTTGACCAGGTCGGACTTGCCACCCATAACCATGGTCAGACCGCTGTCGAAAATGGATGAAACCTCGTTGCCGACAATGTCGACGGAGACGATCGGGTCCTCGGTGTAGCCCAGGATGCCAGCCAACTCGCCTTCGGATGCTTCCTTCATGGCAGCGTTGATCTCCTCGACAGTGACCTCGCGCTCGAGCTCGACCGTCAGGTCGACCATGGAGCCGTCGGGCGTGGGAACGCGCGTCGCGAAGCCATCGAGCTTGCCGGCAAGTTCGGGAAGCACGAGCGCGACCGCACGGGCGGCGCCAGTGGTGGTCGGAATCATGGAAAGGTTTGCGGCACGTGCGCGACGCAGGTCCTTATGCGGCAGATCCAGAATCTTCTGGTCGTTCGTGTAGGAGTGAATGGTGTTCATATAGCCGCGTTTGATGCCGAACTTCTGCAAAAGAACCTTCGCTACGGGAGCGAGGCAGTTCGTGGTGCAGGAAGCGTTGGAGATGATGTTATGCTTTTCTTTGTCGTAATCGCTGTCGTTCACGCCCATGACGATGGTGATGTCCTCGCCCTTTGCCGGGCAGGTGATGACGACCTTCTTGGCGCCGGCCTGGATGTGCTTGGATGCGCCTTCGCCGGTCTTGAAGAAACCGGTGGACTCCACGACGACATCGATGCCGAGCTCACCCCAGGGCAGATTCAAAGGCTCGCGGTCGGAGAACGTCTTCACATGATGGCCATCGGCGATGAAGCCGTCTTCGACGACCTCGACATTGTCGAAGAAGCGCCCGTGAACCGAATCGTATTTCAGCAGATGAGCAAGTGCTTCCAGGTTACCGGGGTCGTTAACCGCCACAACCTCGATGGCGGGGTCGTTCGCCATAGCGCGGAAAACCAAGCGGCCGATACGGCCGAAACCATTGATAGCAACTTTGATTGCCATTGCGTATCCCCTTTCGAAAAGATACTCAACATTTGCCAAACAAATTAATTTTAACGCTTGGCAACCCGGACGGAGCCGGCAATCCGGTAGACGGTAGGTCGGACACTGGTCAAGGCGCCAGCGTATGGCAGGCGATATGCTTAACTGCTACGTTGGCGCTGCTCAGCCTCTTGCGCAAGCTGTTCGATGCGACGCACGCGGTGGTAGACGGCTGACTTGGAAAGCGGAGGGTTTGCCAGCTGCCCGAGTTCCTTGATTGAAGCGTCTGGGTTCGCGACGCGCAGCTTGATGAAATCCTGCAGAGCGGGCGGCAGGGTTTTCACCAGGTCATTCTTCACCAAGACGTGGATTGCATGCAACTGGTCGATGGAAGCGCGAGATGCCTTCGCCTGGTTGGCAACCTCGGCGTTGATCTGGCGGTTCACCTCGTTGCGAACGCTTTTGATGACGCGGGCGTTTTCCATCGACAGGGCGCTCTTGTGCGCGCCGGCCAGCGCCAGGAATTCGAGGATGTGCGTGCCGCTTTTCAGGTACACCATGTACGAGTTGCGTCGCTGCATGACGCGGGCGTTTATTCCCCTGCGCGCCATAAGGTCGACGATGGCAGACGCAAGCTGCTCGGTCTCGACGATGATCTCGAAGTGGAAGTCACCGCGCGGGTCGGCAACGAAGCCGCTGCCCAGAAACGCCCCGCGCAGGTATGCCGCGGCGCAGCAATCCTTCGCGACAAGCTGCTCGGAAAGCCCGAGCTCAAGCCCGCCTTCGGGTGATAGGACGCCCATGTCGATGAGCGCTTCGGCGAGGTTTGGCTGCGTGGGACATTCGATGAGGTAGTTCGGCGTTTTATGCAAGACGCTTCGACGCATGGTGGTGGCCGTCTTCAATTTGTACAGCTCATGCAGCAGTTTGATGACAAGTCGCGCGACCGACGGCGAATCGGTCGCCACCTCCACCCGGTAACGGCTCTTCCCCGACACGAACAGCGTTCCCTCGATGCGCACGAGCGCCGCGAGGACGGCTTTGTTGCAGTGGCTGCATACACC
>CAVBPP010000253.1:0-2651 GCA_963597295.1 Paratractidigestivibacter sp.
GGGGTCGCCGAGCTGCAAGTTGGCGCGCCCGAGCCGATGGCAGCCTCGCCAGGCGCCAGGCCTGGCGGCCGCCGTCGCGCAGACGGATTGTATGCGCCGGCAAGACGTTTAGGGTCCTCGCCTCTGGGCGTTTCATGGCGCCCCATTCTTTTTCTGAGGGTTTGCGGCGTTGCGAATAATCCTTGCTGTATATGCCGGAATGCGACGCATTTGCCTTGTATAATTTCGGGTATGGGAGATGTGCAGAAAATATCACATGAAGAGTTGCCGCGTAGGAAGAGGTGGTTGACTCCTGCCGAGCAGGTTGACCATATGGCCTCGAAGGGCATTAGGTTCGAGTTGATGACGCGTGCGGATGCGGCCTCGTATCTCGAGAACAACAACAATTATTTTCGCCTGCGCTCATATCGTAAGGGCTTCGCCAAGGTCGAGGAGGGGCCGAGAAAAGGCGAATATGCCAACCTCGATTTTAAGATGCTGGTCGACATGTCTATCGTCGATATGATGCTTCGCAGCGAAATGCTCGCTCTTACGCTCGACATTGAACATTTCGCAAAGGTAAGGCTCCTTTCCAAGATCGAAGCTGCGGGTGAAGATGGATACGCCGTCGTCGGCGATTATCTTAGATCCAGGGACTTCAAGCGTCCCGATGGGACCGTCTCCAATATGACGAAAAGCGAGATATCCAGAGGCTCATCCAGTCCCTATGTCTCTGGCCTGCTGGGTAAGTACCCTGGCTTCGAGTTTCCCGCTTGGGCGTTCATGGAGGTCATCACCTTCGGAACGTTCTGTCATTTCTACCGCTTCTGCGGGCAGCGTTTCCGAGACAAAGAGATGGGAAGGGAGTTTTACCTGCTTATCGCTTCCAAGGAGCTCAGAAACGCCTGTGCGCACAATAATTGCATACTGAACGATCTTGGGCCCGACGAGCGCGGCGCAAGTCTTGGTTTCGCCGTTTCGAAGGCGCTGGGTCGAGTTCCCGGTGTGGGGAAGGGCCGGCGTCAGAGTAGGATGCGGAACCTGCGCCTTAGGCAGATCGCCACGACGCTTTACCTTCATAAGGAGCTTTCCTCCGAGGGCGTCCATCGCTTCAGGGCTAAATCTCTCCATTCGTTCGCGTCGAGGATGCAAAAGCACCTGAGCTACTACGAGGCGACGGCGACTCAGGTGGCATCGACGTTTTCGTTTCTCTCCTCAGTGATTGACGCGTGGTACCCCTTGACTCCTTCCGCCGTAGCCGAAGATAAGAAAAAACTTGAAAATCAGCCGGTTGCGGGGTAGTATTCTTTCCACATCAAAAAACGCCTAGCGTTTTGCAAGGGGGTGTCTTCGAAAGAGGAAACCCCCTAGTTTTTTTCCTGGGGGAATCGCGTGGTGCCTCCAGCTTACGTCCAGCGTGGCGGCGATCATCGCGATGGCCAGCGCGCGCCACTCGAGCGGGTTGGACCGCGCGAAGGGCTCGGCACACCACGCGGGGTGCCCGTCGGCTACGAAGTAGCACGTGGAGTAGTCTTTCCTTGCCTTACTTGGTTTCCCCGCGCGGGGGCCATGACGGTTTTGTCGTAATATCCCGATTATCCGGCCGATGCGGCTGGGACGGGTTGCGCGCTGTCTCGGGCTTTTGTTTTTGTGTTTGCGGATGAGGGGAATCCTGAGCCTACGCTTCGGTTGCCTGGGGCTTGGCGACTTCGGTGGCCTCGGCAACGGGCGCTTCAACGGCGTGGGTTGCTTCCTGGGCTTGCGCTTTAGGCTGGCTCGGCTCGTCGACGATCGGTTGGCTGGTGGCCTGTAATTCGCTTACGAAGCTTGCTGCCAAGCGCGATTGCTCGGTCTGCGCGAATAGGGTGGTGGCGCCGATGAACAGGCCCAGGCTGACAAGGACCGCGACTGCGAGGACGATGTATTTGTTCATGGTTTCGGTCATTTCGTTTCCTTTCGTTTCCGGGTTGCTAGTTGGTCGCTCATTCTGTCGTTAGTAGTAGTAGCGCCTGGTGGGCGTGGCGGCGATGGACAGAACGATGTAGAGGCAGAGCAGCGATAAGACGAGCATGATCGCCAAGAGCGCGAGGAAGGACAGCGATATCTGCAGGTAAATGGCCAGGGAAAGGAACAGCACGCTCAGCATGGGGTTGCTCACGGGGGAGAGTAGTTTCTTGCAGCGGACGACCGAGAGCAGGTAGCAATAGGTGAAAACGGTAATCGCGAAGGAGGCGATGGTGCCGGCGATGAAAAGGGTAGCGTTTCCTTCATTCAAGAACATGACCACAAGCGCTATGGATGTGCAACCGACTATCGCCAGTGCTAGGGCCCTTGAGACGTACAGAACAGCCTTAGCGCCCGGCATGCTGCGGCCGGTGATGCAGCGAGCCGCTTGAATCGCCGCGGCGTAGATCATCATGGGCGCGAAGAGCAGGGGAGAGGCCAGCAGGTCTCGCAGCGTGGGTGCCGCCTGGCCGGAAGCCAGTAGCGTCAAACGCGCAGGTACGTCGCCCTCGAAGGTCAGCGCGATGGACATCAGGAACGTCGCGACGGCGACCTCCGCGAGCAGGAGGATCGTGTGTCCCGTCTTCCCAAGGACGCGTTTGACGTCATACATCGTGATCTTCTTGACGGCCTTCTGCGTGTTGGCGTTGATGACGTTTTCCATTTCT
>CAVBPP010000254.1:0-2631 GCA_963597295.1 Paratractidigestivibacter sp.
GAGTGGGTAGGGCTTCATCAGGAAAAACGCCGCCGTCACGGCGCACAGGGCAAGTCCCGCGACAAGCACGATTTTGTCGCGCGCGGGGTCTTCGTCGGTCCAGTCCTCAACTTTGTAGGCGACCCACATGACCGCAAGCGACGACAGGCATCCGATGACAACGTCCTGCGGGGTGTGTACGCCCAGGTAAAGGCGCGAGAACATCACCAGCAGCACGAATACGAAGCAAATGGCCGCGATGGACTTCCAACGCTTGCGCGCCCAAATTCCCAGACCGCCGAAGATGGTGGTGGCGAAGGTGGCGTGCGCGCTGGGGAACGAATAGCCGGTGGCGTTGGACGTCGCATTGCCGAATGGCGTGATGCGACTGTCGCGCACCCAGGGGCGATTCACGCAGAATATGAGCTTGAGCAGGCCATTTATGTACAAGCCAAGCGACACGCCGAATACGATGCGCTTGCCGGCCTGCCGGTCGACGGCCCAATACACCATGCAGAAAGCCAAAAACCCGACGACCGTGAACGCCTGCGAGCTTACGGTGGTCATGATGCCCGTGACCCAATCGGGGCACGATTCGCGGAAGCTTTGGAGCGCTAAGAGAATATCGATATCCATACGGGTCCTTTCTTTCGCCGCGGGGAAGACAAAGGGACACTCCTAATGTCTTATGTGGGCGTTTTGTATGCGCCGACCAGACATTAGGAGTGTCCCTTTGTCTGGTTTGAGCAAACTGCGTGATTATACGCTGACGTTTGGGGCTGGGTGGCGACGTTGGGGCTGAGCGTGGTAAAATTTTTCGTCATGTGATTATTTTCCGAGTAGGGCGGCAATGTGAGCGAAACAACGCAAGGGATAAACGTGGAAACCGACAAGGACAAGCTCATCTCCGAGCTTGAGACCATGCATGCCATCATCGAATCGGCCGAGATGGGGACTTGGCAGATTGAGATGGTGGATGGTTGGGCGGGCCGCATGTTCGCCGACGCGCGTATGCTGGAGCTTCTTGGCTTGAAGGGCAACGATGACATGACGCCCGAGCAGGTGTACGCGGGGTGGTTCGATCGCATCAAGCCCGAGGCCGTCGATTCCGTGCTGGAAAGCGTCGAGAAGATGAAGGCGGGTCGCGACGAGAACACGTACCTGTGGATTCACCCGACGCTCGGCGAGCGCTACGTTCGCTGCGGTGGCACAGCCGTTGCCATAGAGGGCGGCTGGCTGTTCCGCGGCTATCACTACGACGTGGACGAGATTGTGCGCGAACAGCAGAAGCAGAGCGAAATGCTCAAGGACGCCCTTGCCGCTGCCGAGCACGCCAACCACGCCAAGACCACCTTCCTGAACAACATGTCGCACGACATCCGCACGCCGATGAACGCCATCATCGGCTACACGGCGCTTGCGGCCTCGCACATAGACAACAAAGAGCAGGTGCAGGACTATCTGTCGAAAATCACCACGTCGAGCAGTCATTTGCTCGCGCTGATCAACGACGTGCTGGACATGAGCCGCATCGAGAGCGGCAAGGTGAGCATCGATGAGAAGGCCATGAGCCTGCCCGAGGTCATGCACGACATCCGATCCATCTCGCAGGCGAACATCAGCGCCAAGCAGCTCGATTTCTTCATCGACGCCGTCGATGTGGTGCACGAGGGCATCATCTGCGACAAGCTTCGCCTGCAGCAGGTGCTGCTGAACATTCTGAGCAACGCCGTCAAGTTCACCGAAACCGGCGGCGCCGTGGGCCTGCGCATCGTCGAGAAACCGAGCCGCGTGGCCGGGCGTGCGCACTACGAATTCCACGTCAAGGACAACGGCATCGGCATGTCCGATGAGTTCCAGCAGCATATCTTCGAGCCGTTCACGCGTGAGGAAACCTCAACCGTCAGCGGCATTCAGGGCACTGGTCTGGGCATGGCCATCACCAAGAACATCGTCGACATGATGGGCGGCTCCATTTCGGTTTCCAGCAAGCTGGGCGAGGGGACCGAATTCGTGGTCACGCTCGACTGCAAGATCGCCGGCGAGGCCGTGAAGTACGAGCGCGTCGAGCAGCTGCAGGGCATTCGCGCGCTGGTCGCCGACGACGACTCGCATACGGCCATCAGCGTGAGCAACATGCTGAAGTCTATCGGCCTGCGTGCCGATTGGACGCTTTCCGGCAAGGAAGCGGTGCTGCGCGCGAAGGTGGCCGTTGAGGAGTCCGACGAGTACGGCGCCTACGTGATCGACTGGCTGATGCCCGACATGAACGGCATCGAAACGGTGCGTCAGATCCGCCGCCATATCGGCGACGATTCGGTGCCGATCATCATCCTGACGGCCTACGACTGGGCCGACATCGAGGACGAGGCCCGCGCGGCCGGTGTGACCGCGTTCGTGTCGAAGCCTATTTTCCTGTCCGAGCTGCGCGAGGTGCTGTCGCAGCCGTTCCGCGTTGCGCCTGGCGGCGAAGCTGCCGAGGTCGCTGGCGCTGCGGATGCCGCGGGTGCCGATGTCGACGTTGACGTTGCCGGAACGAAGATCCTCCTCGTCGAGGACAACGGCATGAATCAGGAAATCGCCGAGGCCATTTTGACGCAGCACGGCTTTATCGTGGACATCGTCGACGACGGCACGCGCGCCGTCGAGGCC
>CAVBPP010000255.1:0-2622 GCA_963597295.1 Paratractidigestivibacter sp.
GCCCTCGGTTTGGCCCGTTGTCGACACTTCCTCATCCTCGGTGCATACCACGATATCGATGCCCGAGATGCCCTTAATGTAGCTTGCTTGTGGGGCGATGCACACCACGATATCGACCTTTGCCGAGACGAATTGAGCCAGCAGCCTTTTGGCGCTGACTTCGTTGAGGGGTTTCTCGATCGAGACGATTCCGATGCGCTTTCCAGCGCGTTTTACGATCGTGCCTTCGGAATAAATGGAAGGGTTGCTTACATCGAGCGTCAAAACCGATGCGCCTTTATCAACGTAATTGTTGCGAACCTCGCTGGCTTGCAACGGCTTTTTCGATTCTTTGGTGCTCGAATTGCCTTGCGTTAAGGCAGATTCCGTTGCGGAAGTGCTGGCCTCGGCTTTCGAACCAGTCGACGATTCGGCTCCGTCGCCTTGCGCTTGCGAGTCGGATTCCGCTGCAGCTTTGGCTTGCTCCTCGGAATCGGTTGACTTCGCAACCTCGGCGCTTGCGTTTGGATTTGCGGATTCGGAAGATGAAGCTGCCTTTTCAGATGCATCGACCCCTGACGAAGCCTCGCTGTCGGTCGCCGTGGTCGAGCTTACTTCGGTTTTGGAGCTAGTGGTCGAATTGGCTTGCGCTTGCGCGGTCGTTTTGCCTTTGGAAGAGGAGCTCGTCTTTTCGGGCATGGTGCCGTCGAACACGATCGCCGTGTAGCCTTCCATTTGACCGACCGACTCATCAATGTTCGACGCGGTCACGTTCCAAGAGTGCCCGGCGAACAAATACCAAATGAGCCCGCCCATCCCAACGAAGACGAGCAAGATAAATACAACAAGCGCTTGTTTTTCACGAGTGCGATTCGACATGGATTCAAGTATAGCCATTCGAGGGAAACTCGCGCGAAGACTAAGGCGTACCTGCAAAGTTTCCAAACCAAAGGCTGCAACCTGGGTGTAAGGGCTCCATCAATACGAAGAGCACGAGTCATTTGATACGCAACGACCTCCCTTGTTTGCGCATGAAAGGTCGTTTCAAGGAAAAACGCTGACCGAAAGATGTGGCCTCTACAACAATTTCGCGAGGAACTCTCCGGTATAGCTGCCCTTGGTCTTCGCCACCTTCTCCGGCGTCCCTTGCGCGACGACGGTGCCGCCTCGCTCTCCCCCTTCGGGGCCCAGGTCGATGATATGGTCTGCGCTCTTGATGACGTCTAGGTTATGCTCGATGACCAAAACAGTGTTTCCCGCGTCCACTAGACGCTGAAGCACGACCAGCAGCTGACGCACGTCTTCGAAATGCAGGCCCGTAGTCGGTTCATCCAGAATGTAGAACGTTTTGCCGGTCTGACGACGGTGCAGCTCGCTTGCGAGCTTAACGCGTTGCGCCTCGCCGCCGGAAAGCGTTGTGGCCGGCTGACCCAAGCGGATGTAGCCCAAGCCGACGTCGAACAGCGTTTGCAGCTTACGTTTGATGCCGGGGATGTTCTCGAAGAACGCGAGCGCCTCCTCGACCGTCATGTCCAGCACATCGGCGATGTTTTTTCCGCGATAGGTAACCTGCAGCGTTTCGCGATTGTAGCGAGCGCCTCCGCAAACCTCGCATGGAACGTAGATGTCAGGCAGGAAGTGCATCTCGATCTTAATCTGGCCATCGCCTTTGCAGGCCTCGCATCGGCCGCCGCTCACGTTGAAGCTGAAGCGCCCCGGCCCGTAGCCGTGAGCTTTGCTCTCCTGCGTGCTGGCGAACAGTGCGCGAATATCGTCCCACAGACCGATATAGGTAGCGGGGTTCGATCGCGGCGTTCTCCCGATGGGGCTTTGATCGATATTGATGACCTTGTCGATGTTCTCGATGCCGGTGATCTTTCGGTACGTGCCGGTTCGGCGATGCGCATGGTTCACGCGATTCGCCAGCGCTGGAGCCAGCGTATCGGTGATAAGCGAGCTTTTGCCGCTTCCCGAAACGCCGGTGACGACGGTGAACGTCCCGAACGGTACCTCGACCGTAACATTCTTCAGGTTGTTCTCCTTTGCCCCGGTAAGCTTCAGGCTTCCCCTACCGGGTTTACGTCGCGCCTCGGGAACCGCAATGACCCTTCGCCCGGACAGGTAATCGGCCGTCATGGAGCCTTCGGTGGCAGCCACTTCCTCAGGCGTGCCGCATGCAACGACGACGCCTCCTCGCTCGCCCGCTGCGGGCCCCATATCGATAACGTAATCGGCCGCGCGAATGGTATCCTCGTCGTGCTCGACGACGATGACCGTATTTCCCAAATCGCGCAAATGCTCGAGGGTCTTGATGAGCCGCTCGTTATCTCGCTGATGAAGGCCGATAGACGGCTCATCAAGAATGTACAGCACGCCCATCAAACCCGCACCGATCTGCGTTGCCAAACGAATGCGCTGCGCCTCGCCTCCCGATAGCGTCGCGGTCGCGCGTTCGAGCGTCAGGTAATCAAGCCCAACGTCAACCAGAAACTGCAAACGAGCCACGATTTCCTTGACGATGGGGTTCGCAATCTGGCCCGCCTGGCCTTCGAAGGATAGCCCCCTGAAGAACTCAAGTGAGTCGAGCGCGCTCATCCCGCAAACCTCATGAATGGATTTCCCACCTACGGTGACGGCCAATAT
>CAVBPP010000256.1:0-2619 GCA_963597295.1 Paratractidigestivibacter sp.
CTTTGAACCCGCCGAATGCGTTGATGGACTGCGGCGTGAGGCCCAAATGCCCCATGACGGGGATTCCCGCGGCGACGATGGCCGCCACCTGCGGGCACACTTCCTGCCCGCCTTCCAGCTTCACGCAGTTCGCGCGGCCCTCTTTCAGCAGCCGTCCGGCATTGCGCACGGCCTCTTCGACGCTGACCTCGTAGGACAGAAACGGCATGTCGCAGACGACCAGTGCGTTTTCGGTCCCGCGGGCAACGGCGGCGCTGTGGTGGATCATGTCCTCCATGGTCACCGACAGGGTGTCGTCGTAGCCGAGCATCACGTTGCCAAGACTGTCGCCTACAAGGATGCCGTCGATGCCGGCCTGTTCTTCTAGTTTTGCGGTGGAGTAATCGTAGGCGGTGAGCATGGCCAGCTTGCGGCCATCGGCTTTCGCCTGGCGAAATGTTGCGACGGTATTCTTCATCGCGTACCTTTCGGTTATATGTGGCGAGGCTGGGTGCCTGGGCCTTCCCCGGGTCACCTGCGCTCCTTACGGTGGGGAAGTATACGATGCGCCCGCGCGGCCGTGCAAGGGGCGCGTCGCCGCGATTGAAAACGAAAATACCTGGCCCGGCGAAACCCCCAAATGGGCTATAGTTTGCTTTGTAGTCTAACAAGGAGAATGCGAAGGCGCGGGCGCGACGCATGGCCAGACAAAGGTAGACAAAGGGGCAGACAAAGGGCAGACAAAGGGACACTCCTAATGTCTTATTTTGCGGTGGGACCGCGGTGCCTGGATGCTTTGGGCCGAAGGTTGCGCATTGCGGGTCGAATGCGGCTCTTGCGCTTGGTGCAGCACCTTCACGGCCATCCGCCTTCGCGTTATTTCGGAAAGGAAAGCCTGATGAGAGACCATTCACAGCATATTCAGCTTTCACGTGAGGAAGCGGTCGAGCAGACGCTTGCCGCGCTGGATTCGGCTCCCGGCGGCTTCGGCTGGAGCGGCTACGGCGAGGGCGATTCGGCGCACGTGCGCGAGGTGGAGCGCAAGATGGTCGAGCAGGTGCCGCTCGTCGATTCCATCGGGCGCGTGCTGGCCCGCGATGTGTTGGCTCGCAACGACATGCCCTCCGCACTTACCTGCGCCATGGATTCCATCGCGCTGCACTGGTCCGATTTCGCCGACCTGCCCGAGGGTCAGCTGCCCGACACCAGCAAATGGGTTCGCGGCGTCGATTGGCAGTTCGCGAACACCGGCGTGGCCATGCCGGAAGGGTTCGACACCGCAATTGTGATCGAGCATGTTCAGGTTTCCGAGGACGAGCAGCACGTGACCATCGATGCCGGTCCGACCAAGCAAGGCGCGGGCACCCGTCCGGTGGGCAGCTCGATGCATCGCGGCGACGTGCTGGCCGCGGCGGGCACGCTGGTCACGCCCGATATAGCCGCGCGCATCGGCAGCGGCAACAACGCCGAGGTGCCGGTGGTGCGCCGCCCGCGCGTGGCGTTCATCCCCACGGGCAACGAGCTTATGGCCCCGGGCGTGCCGTTCGACCCCGATCGCCCCGAGATGTTCGCCGGGCGCGGCAAGAACTTCGAGACGAACAGCCTGCTCGTGCGCGCGAAGTGCGAGAAGTGGGGCGGCAAGTTCATCCCGTTCGACATCGTTCCCGACCGCCGCGACGCCATTCGCGACGCCATCGCGCGCGCCGTTGAGATGGCCGATATCGTGGTGCTGAACGCCGGTTCCTCCAAGGGCTCCGACGACTGGTCGTGCGAGGTCATGGAGGAAATGGGGCAGATGATCTGCCATCAGACGAACCATGGGCCGGGGCATCATTCCAGCTTCGCCATTGTCGACGGCGTGCCCATCGTGGGCATTTCCGGGCCGTCGGCCGGTGCGTCGTTCACGTTGAACTTCTACCTGCGCCCGCTGATGCGCGCGTTTGTGGGGCTTGAGCCCGAGCCCGCCCGCACGCCGGTGGTGCTGGCCGAGGAATTCCCCAAGCCGCCGCATCGTCCGCATGGCCCGAAGAAGCGCGGTGGGGAAGCGCGCCCGATGGAGCATCCCGACCACGAGCCGGGCAAGCCGGAGTTCTTCGGCATCAAGTTGCTGCGCGCCGAGCACACCGACGACGGTCGCCTGGTGGCGCACCCCGTGCAAGGGCGCCCCGGCACGCCGGAAAGCTTCACGGCGAACATGTATTACATGCTGCCGGTCGGCCCGGGCATCGAGGAGCCGAAGGCCGGCGACGTGATTTTCGCTGAATGGCGGTAAAGTACCAGGTGGTGGGCTTGCGGGTTCGCCATGACGTTGCCTAGCTGTTCAGGGCTGCATGCCTGCTTGCTTTCCACTGCAGGTAAATGAAGCGCCCTGCTGCTGAGCCGCATTTTGCGGCAAGGCGGTGGGGCGCTTTTGCGTTGAGGGAGTGTGTTTTAGTTGTGCGTAATTTGCAAGCGCCGGCAAGACATTAGGAGTGTCCCTTTGTCTTCCATGCTGCCGGTCGGTCCGGGCATCGAGGAGCCGAAGGCCGGCGACGTGATTTTCGCTGAATGGAGATAGGGCAGCAGCGGGTGGCGTTCATCGTCATCGCTGCGGAAACGATAAGCCGTGCAGCCAAGTTTCGTGGGGTTGAGCGATAGCTC
>CAVBPP010000257.1:0-2607 GCA_963597295.1 Paratractidigestivibacter sp.
GCCACGAACAGATGCGCGTTCTCCGGCAGAATGATGTGCTCGTCGTCGAGGCCGAGCGTGTCGTAGAAGCGGGCGCGCAGTTCGGGCAGGTACTGCAACGGGCCGCCGAGGAACGCCACATGGCCGCGGATGGGATGGCCGCAGGCAAGACCCGAGATGGTCTGCGTCACGACCGCCTGGAAGATGCTTGCCGCGATGTCCTCCTTGCGCGCGCCCTCGTTCAGCAGCGGCTGCACGTCGGTCTTCGCGAACACGCCGCAGCGGCTCGCGATGGGATACAGAATCTCATGCTGCGCGGCGAGCTCGTTAAGGCCCGTCGCGTCGGTGTCCAGAAGCACCGCCATCTGGTCGATGAAGGCGCCCGTACCGCCGGCGCAGGTGCCGTTCATGCGCTGCTCGATGCCGTTGTCGAAGTAGATGATCTTCGCGTCCTCGCCGCCCAGCTCGATAGCGACATCCGTTTTCGGAATGAAGGTTTCAACTGCGGTTTTGCTGGCAATGACCTCCTGGACGAACTCGATGCCCAGCCACTGGGAAAGTAGCAGGCCGCCCGAACCGGTGATGGCGATGGTCATGCGGTTCTGCCCGAAATCGGCCGCGGCCTCGGAAAGCACCTCGACGATGGTGGCGCGCACGTCGGCGTGGTGGCGGCGATACACCGCGTAGCGGATCTCGTTCGCATCGTCGAGGATGGCCAGCTTGACGGTGGTCGACCCGACGTCGATGCCGATGTGCAGGTTGCCCTCGGCCGGGGTTGCTGTCGCGGGGGCTGCGGTTGCCGGCGCGGTCGTCGCGGTCTCCACAGTCACCTGACCTGCGGTTTCGTTCTTGATTTCTTCGCTCATGATATTCCCGTCTCTTATTGCGAACTACAGTCGGATAGGGTCGCCGGGCTTGATGAAGAACAGGCGCAGCGCAATGCGCGCCATATCCTCGGAGCCTTCCTGCATGCCGGTCTCAACCCAGTGCGTGATTACCCCCATGTAGGCGCTTGCGTAAAACGCCACGTAATACTGCACGAACGGCGTGGGGTTGTTGCGGTAGCGCTCGTGCAAGATTGTTTGGATGATTTCGGTGCACAGCGTGTTGCGCATGCGCGGCGCGAACGACGGATCGCCCGCCGGCCCCATGACCGCGTGCAAGAACTCGCTCTGTTCGCGCAGGTAGTCGAACAGGTCGACTAAAAACGGCATCGGCTGCTTGCTCACGCGGTAGCGCAGCACGTCGGCAAGCGTCAGCTGCTGCATACGATCGCGGAAGCCCTCCATGTCGCGCATGACGTCTTCCTCAAGCGCGGCCAGCAGGCCGTCCTTATCGCCGAAGTTGTTGTACAGCGTGCCACGGTTAAGGCCCGCACGTGCGCACAGGTCGCTTGCGCTGAAATTCGCCAGGCCGCGCTCTTCGATGAGCGCCACCAAGGCATCGCGCAAAGCAGCTTTCGAGCGCGTGATGCGACGGTCCTCGACCGCCTCCGATGCTTGCGCATTCGGCTCTTCTGCCATGAAACCCCCTCGTCAACCTACGGGTCGGTCGTTCAACAGGCTTTTGAACAACCCGACCAATATTAAACAAGTTGTTCAATATTTCATTGTAACGAGTTTCAAACCCACGCGCAACGAAGCGCAAGCCCTCAAACGCAGGTCGACAAGCTTTCCATAGAGTTTGAGGGGGCGGCCCAGCGCAACCTGCAAACAATCCCTGCAGCCTTCGCGTGAATGATCCTCGCGTTCGCGCTGCCGCATCTTCCAAACGCGCGTCCCGCCCTTCCCCGTCGCCGCCCCCGCCTTCCTTGCAAACCGCCGCGCCGATCCCCGCACGTTAATCCTTTATGTAGGTGCGGGCTGGCCTGCGACAAGAGGGGTTGCGATTTGCTATTCTGTGCTGCAACGAACAAGCCGAACGACGCAGGAAGGCATCGCATGCAAATCACGCCCGCAGAAATCGCCGAAACGCTGGCGATGGTCAACAAGCAGAACCTGGACATCCGCACCATCACGCTGGGGCTGAGCCTGCGCTCGTGCGCCGATTCGGACCTGAACGCCATGGCGCGCAAGGTCTACGACAAGATGTGCAGCGCGGCTGAGAACCTGGTTCCCACCGCTGAGCAGCTGGAACGCGAATTCGGCATCCCGATCGTGAACAAGCGCATCTCCGTCACGCCCATCGCAGAGATTTGCGCCGCCGTGCCCGATTCCGATCTGTCGCGCATCGCCGTGGCCATGGACAAGGCCGGCGCCGAGGTGGGCGTCGACTTCGTGGGCGGTTTCTCGGCGCTGGTGCACAAGGGCGCATCGGCGGCGGACAACAAGCTGATGGAATCCATCCCCAACGCGCTGGCCGCGACCGAGCGCGTGTGCTCGTCGGTGAACGTGGGCTCGACGCGCGCCGGCATCAACATGGACGCGGCGCTGAAGATGGCGGGCATCGTTCGCCAGGCAGCGGAGCTAACGACCGACCAGGACTGCATCGGCGCAGGTAAGCTGGTCGTTTTCTGCAACGCGGTTGAGGATAACCCGTTCATGGCCGGCGCCTTCCACGGCGCGGGCGAGGCCGACGAGGTTATCAACGTGGGCGTTTCGGGCCCGGGCGTAGTGCGCCAGGTGCTCG
>CAVBPP010000258.1:0-2573 GCA_963597295.1 Paratractidigestivibacter sp.
GCTTGACCGTGCGCTTGAATTCGGAGCGCTTCACGCCGCGCAGCAGCTGCTTCTTGCACTCGTTCATCCAGTGGTCGAACAGGGCGTTCGCGCTGCCGGGCTCAACCTCGTAGGGACGCGTGCGATACAGGCACATCATCAGCAGGTCGCCGTACTGCAGGGCGGAAACGGCCTGGTACAGCATGGCGGGCGTGATCTGGAAACCGGGGTTGACCTCGCCCAAGTCCTTGAAGCTGATGGCGATGACCGGGATGTGCTCCAAGCCCACCGCCTTCAACGCCTTGCGAATCAGCGAGATGTAGTTGGTCGCGCGGCAGCCGCCGCCCGTTTGCGTGATGAGGATGGCCAGCTTGTCGGTGTCGTAGCGGCCGGACATGACCGCTTCCATAATTTGGCCCGTGACCAGGATGGATGGGTAGCAAATGTCGTTGTTGACGTACTTCAAGCCCGCATCGACCGCGCCGTGGTCGACGGAGGGCAGCAGGTCGACGTTGTAGCCGAAGCGCTCGAAGATGGGCACCAGCAGCTCGAAGTGGTACGGGGCCATCTGCGGGGCCAAGATGGTGTAGCCGGCCTGGCGCATCTCCTCGGTGAACTGGGCGCGCGGGAATTCCGTGGTGGAACCGGCATCGCGCTGCTTAAAGCCCTTCTGCACTTCCGGCGCGGCCTTCTGCGAGAAGCTCTCGGGCGCCTTGATGGCCGCTGCGGCCGCTTCAACGGCGGCATTGTCGGCGGCACCAGCAGCCTCACCTGCGGCGACGCGCGCCTCGGCTTCGGCAAGCACCTCTTCCACGTCAAGCGAGCACGCGCCGCAGCCGGGGGCGTTCTCCGCCCGTTCGGCGGCCTTCGCCTCGGCTTCCTCGTCAGCCTGATCCTTCAGCGCGGCAAGCAGGCTGCGCACGCGGATGCGCGCGGCGCCCAGGTTGGAAACCTCGTCGATCTTCAGCACCGTGTACACCTTGCCGGCGGCTTCCAGAATCTCCTGCACCTGGTCGGTGGTCAGGGCATCAAGGCCGCAGCCGAAGCTGTTCAGCTGAATCAGGTCCAGGTCGCGGCGCTCGGATGCCACCTTGGCGGCGGCGTACAGGCGCGTGTGGTACATCCACTGGTCAACCAGGCGAATCGGGCGCTCGAGCGTGCCCAGGTGCGCGATGGAGTCCTCGGTGAGCACAGCCAGACCGAAGCTGGTCAAAAGCTCGGGGATGGCATGGTTGATTTCCGGGTCGTTATGGTACGGGCGACCAGCCAAAACGATGCCGTGCGTGCCGGTCTGCTCCATCCACAGCAGGGTTTCGGCGCCCTTCTCGCGCATGTCCGCCTTGAACGCCTCGTCCTCGGCCCAGGCGGCCTCCACAGCGGCGTCCACCTCGGCCAGGCTCGGCGCGCCGGCTTCGCCCATCAGCTCGGGGTGCGCCTGCACCAGTTCCACCATCAGGCGTTTCTTCAGGTGATCCTTCTTATCGTAGGGCAGCCACGGGTTCAGGAACTGCGTCTTGGAAGTGCGCAGCTCGTCGATGTTCAGGCGCAGCGCCTCGGCGTAGCTGGCAACGATCGGGCAATTGAAGTGGTTGCCGGCGGTTTCGTCCTCTTGGCGCTCCCACTTGCTGCAGGGGAACCAGATGAAGTCGGGCTGCTTGTCCAGCAGGTTCATGATGTGGCCGTGGCTGAGTTTGGCCGGGTAGCACACGCTTTCCGACGGCATGGACTCGATGCCGGCCTCGTAGGTTTTCTTCGTGGACGGGTCGGAAAGCACCACGCGGAACCCGAGCTTGGTGAAGAACGTGAACCAGAACGGGTAGTTCTCGTACATGTTCAGCGCACGCGGGATGCCCACCGTGCCGCGCGTGGCCTGCTCGGCCGTGAGCGGCGTGTAGTGATCGAACAGGCGCTTCGACTTGTATTCGAACAGGTTGGGCACCTTGGCCGCCTTCGTGGCCTGGCCCAACGCGCCCGCGCCCTTCTCGCAACGGTTGCCGGTGATGAAGCGGCGATGCTTGCCGGTGTTCAGATCCTTGCCGAAGTCGTTGACGGTGAGCAGGCAGTGGTTCGAGCACGCCTTGCAGCGCACGGTCTTGTGCGTGGGCTCGAGCGCCTCCAGCTCGGCAAGCGGCAACAGGTTGGAAGCCTGGCCGTCCTGGCGGCTGAAGCGGTCGCGCGCCAGCAGGGCCGCGCCGTACGCGCCCATGTTGCCGGCGATGTCGGGGCGCACCGCCTTCACGCCCGCCAGCTGCTCGAACGCACGCAGCACGGCGTCGTTCAGGAACGTGCCGCCCTGCACGATGACCTTGTTGCCCACGTCGTGCGGGTCGCGGATTTTGATGACTTTGAACAGGGCGTTCTTGATGACGGAAATGGCCAGGCCCGCAGCGATGTCGCCGACGGTGGCGCCTTCCTTCTGCGCCTGCTTCACGCGGCTGTTCATGAACACGGTGCAGCGGCTGCCCAGGTCAACCGGGTGCTCGGCCTTGATGGCGGTCTTGGCGAATTCGGAAACGTCCAGGTTCAGGCCGCTCGCGAAGCTTTCGATGAAGCTGCCGCAGCCCGACGAGCACGCCTCGTTGAGCATGATGTGG
>CAVBPP010000259.1:0-2548 GCA_963597295.1 Paratractidigestivibacter sp.
ATGGAAGACGGCGTCATCGTCGAATAGCACCTCAGACGGCGGCGGGCCCGATTCCGCCGCCGCCGAACAGCGCAAATCCGCGGCGGCTTCGGCCCCGATGCGCTGCCGCGGTGAATTTCGCTTCGCGTTTTGTGCATTCGCCCAATGCTCGGCTCAATGCGCGCGCGCAAGCGTATAATCGGGACAACCTTTAAGGGCGGTACAGAGAGACCGACAAGGACAGCAACATATGCAGTATCCGCGCCAGCGCGGTTCCCTTGGCACGCCCTCCGGCTTGGGGGCGTGTTTTCTTTTGGGCAGCTTGGTTGCAAACAACGGAAGGAGCTATCGGTGAGCGAAATCTCGCGAAAGCTATTGGAAGGAACGACGAAGCAGGCGGGGCGTCCCGCTTACGTGGTGTTGGAGGACGGCGCGGTGTTCGCCGGAACCTCATGCGGAGCCGAGGGCGAGGCCTTCGGCGAGATCTGCTTCAACACCTCGCTCGAGGGGTATCTTGAGGTGATCACCGACCCCAGCTACGCCGGCCAGATCATCACGATGACCTACCCGCAGATCGGAAATTACGGCGTTGCGGCAGACGACGCGCAGTCGGCCAAGCCCGCGCTTCGCGGCCTGGTCGTGCGCGACATGTGCACCACGCCCTCCAACTGGCGCTGCGAGCAGTCGCTTCCCGATTTCCTGCGCGCTCACGGCATTGTGGCCGTCGAGGGCGTCGATACCCGCGCGCTCGTTCGCCATGTGCGCGACGCCGGCGCCCAGCGAGCCGTCATCTCCACCACCGAAAGCAGCGCGGCCGCCCTGCTCGAGCGCGTGCGCGCATCCGAGAGCATCGTCGGCGTGAACCTGGCCGCCACCGTTTCCTGCGACAAGCAGTATTCGCACACCGCGGCCGACCTGCCGCAAAGCCAGGCGTTCGCCTTGGCCGAGCCGCCCGCGCCGCGCTTCAAGGTGGTCGCCTACGATTGCGGCGTGAAGAAGTCTATCCTGGATGGCCTGGTGCGCGCCGGGTGCGAGGTCACCTGCGTGCCGTGGGACACGCCCGCCGAAAGCGTCATCGACATGAACCCCGACGGCGTGTTCCTGTCGAACGGCCCGGGCGACCCCGAGGCCGTCTCCGGCACTTACGAGCAGGTGGAGAAGCTTCTGGGCAAGTTGCCTGTCTTCGGCATCTGCCTGGGCCATCAGATGATGAGCAAGGCTGCCGGCGCAGACATCGAGAAGCTGAAGTTCGGCCATCGCGGCGGCAACCATCCCGTCATGAACCTGCGCACCCATCGCGTCGAGATAACCGCGCAGAATCACGGCTTCGGCCTTCTGTTCCCCAGCTTAGGCGAGCTTATCCCAGAGCTTTCGGGCGGACATGCTGAACATCGTGATGACCTGCGCTTCTGGGTCGAGCAGGGTGTGGCCCCCGTCGTCAACAACGCCCGCTTCGGCCGCATTCAGCTCACGCATGTGAACTTGAACGATGGCACCGCCGAGGGCATCGCGTTTCTGGATATCCCGGCCTTCAGCGTGCAGTACCATCCGGAGGCAAACCCCGGCCCGACCGACGCGCACTACCTGTTCACCGCTTTCGCCCGCTTAATGGAGGGCCGCGAGGATTATCTGGACATCGATATCGCTGCCGACCGTTTGGCCGGCTGGCGTTTCGGCGCCGAGCGAAGCGAGTTTGCGGGGAAGGAGGCCGCCAATGCCTAAGCGCACCGACATCAAATCCATCTTGGTCATCGGCTCTGGCCCCATCGTCATCGGCCAGGCCTGCGAGTTCGACTATTCCGGCGCCCAGGCCTGCAAGGTTCTGAAGGCCGACGGCTACCGCGTCATCCTGGTCAATTCCAACCCGGCCACCATCATGACCGACCCGGGCATGGCTGACCGCACCTATGTGGAGCCCATCACCGCCCAGTTCGTCGAGCAGGTCATCGCCAAGGAGCGCCCCGATGCGCTGCTTCCGACCCTCGGCGGCCAGACGGGCCTGAACACGGCCGTCGAGCTGGCGAAATCGGGCGTTCTGGAAAAGTACGGCGTCGAGATGATCGGCTGCGACCTTGAGGCCATCGAGCGCGGCGAGGATCGCAAGCTGTTCAACGACTGCATGGCCGAGCTCGGCATCGAGACGGCCCGCAGCGGCTACGCGTACTCGGTCGAAGACGCCCTCAACATTACCGCTGAGCTGGGCTATCCGGTCGTGCTGCGCCCGTCGTTCACCATGGGCGGCGCCGGCGGCGGCATCGCGCATACCGAAGACGAGCTGCGCCTGATCGTCTCGCAGGGCCTGGAGCTTTCCCCCGCAGGCGAGGTGCTGGTGGAGGAATCCATCGAGGGTTGGAAAGAATACGAGATGGAGGTCATGCGCGATAAGGCCGGCAACGGCATCATCGTGTGCTCCATCGAGAACTTCGACCCGATGGGCGTGCACACCGGCGACTCCATCACCGTCGCCCCCGCTCAGACGCTCTCCGACGTGGAATACCAGCGCATGCGCGCGGCATCGCTTGCCATCCTGGAAATCGTGGGCGTCGAAACCGGCGGCTCTAACGTGCAG
>CAVBPP010000260.1:0-2542 GCA_963597295.1 Paratractidigestivibacter sp.
CATCGAGCAACGATTGAATCGAGGACTGCGCCCTTCTCACGCCTTCCCGCAGACCAGAACCGCCGAACCTCGGCAGCGATGGGTCGAAGCTCCTCAACGTCTCTCTCAGCTCGCTCCGCTCCCTGCCGAAGGGACTCCAATCGCTCGGCCTGAGCGTCCGCCTGAGCCGCCAGAGCGTCCACGCGGCCCTGAGCCTGCTCCACGGCCTGAGCCGCCCTCTCCTCGGCCTTCTCAGCCCTTCTGAGGGCTTCTGCAGCCTTCTCCTCGGCCTGACGGACTATCTCCTCGGCCTGAGCCTGCGCAGGCTCCACGATGGCCGCACGCGCCCTGTCGATGCTCTCCTGCGGGACGTTCGAGAGCGCCTGCTCCGTCTGCTGCTCCTCGGTCAGCTCGATGCCCACGACAAAGCCGAAGTGTCGCTCCATCGCCCTCTCAAGGTCGGGATGGAAGCGCTGCATGGCCTTGCGGTCGAAGAGCTTCGTCTGGCCGAAGCCCAGACGCATCACGGGCTTGCCCTCTGCGTCCAGAACGGGCACGCGCTCGTAGCGCACGGTGCCCTTCTTGTCGCGCTTCACGTTGCCCTTGGCATCGCGCAGCGGGCGGCTCTTGTCGTTGGTCATCCTCACCGTCTCGACGGTGGGCACGAAGCAGAAGTGCATGTGCGGCTGGTTCTCGTCCATGTGGACGTAAGCGCCCACGATGCGCCCCTCGCCAACCTTCTTCGCCAGATGCCTGTAGGCCTGCTCGAAGAACTCGCGCTCGCGCGCTCGCAGGCGCTCGTTCTTCGGGAGAGTGATGACCCAGTCGGAGATGACGTTCGTGGTCTCCTTGGGCTTGCTGTCGGCCGCGTCTACGAACGACTGGACGAACGCCCTCGTGTCTTCGCGCACGACACCAATCTGGTAGTTCAGATGCGTCCGGCCGGGGTCGATGTTCTGGTTGGCGTAGCGCCACTTGGTCTGGTTCGGGTCTGCGGCGTGTCTCGTGTAGTGGTTGAGCATGTTCGGCACGGCGGCTGCACCGTAGCCTTGGAGGTTCGCCATGGGAGTCACCCCGTAGGTCTTAAAGTCTTACGTAGCAGGCTAGGTAAGACTTACGTCCTACCGCCTGCCCAGCAGTGTACCACAGCTGGGGAACAGCGCCCTAGGGGCACTGCTGGGGGTGCCCCCCAGACCCCCTTCGAACGCACGGTTGCCATTCTTGGAACTTGGAACTCCGTATGTATGTCGTAGTGGTCGCTGCGCTCCCTCATACGGAGTTCCGACCCGACAGCCAACCATCGCCGAGACTTAGGCAAGGAAAGGGTCGATGGGGGAGACCGCCCATCGACCCTTACTCAAGTCTGGTCTATTCGGTTGCCCGAGCCGTCAATTCCGGATTCCGCGAACGAGGATTCCGTAGATCCGCTGCGCGGAACTACTCCATCCCCGTAGTCGCTGAATCCTCCGTTGACAGCTCTACCGTCTCGATGCCACCGGCATAGCCGCGCTTCTGCTCGTGGTGCAGACCCTTGGCGTACTCGGATATCTGGCGCGTGTACTTGCGGTAGACGATGCTGCGCCACTCGGGACGGTGGTTGCGCGTCCACCTGACAACGGCGGGGTAGGTGTCCAGCGCGTACAAGTCCATGACCTCGAAAATCTCGTCGAGGACGGCATCCTCGTCCGCCGCCGACATGCACAGGCTCGGGTAGTCGATTGCGCCAATGGACACAACGTCCTTGACCTCGTAGCGGTGCTTGTCCGGCTGGTCCATGTGGCACAGGTAACGCGCCATCTGGCGGAAGTCCTTGACCTTCGACTCGCGCTCGGGCGGCACGACCGCGTGTATCTCCTCGAAGACCTCGCAGGCCTTCGCGAAGCTCGCGGGGTTCTTGAAGCTCAGGACAACGTGCCAGTGCGGCTTCTTCGGCTCGCCAGTTGGCAGGACGTCCTTGTCGTGCAGCGGCGAGATAAGGCACTCGATGAGCTGGTCGCGCAGGATTTCCTGCCAGTTCTCGGGCGCGGAGTCTGGGTAGACCATCGCCGTCCAGGCACGAGCCCTCTTGCCCGCCCTCTTGTCATCGGCCTTCTTCTGCGTGGTCTTACTGTTCGTTGCCATGAAAAAACCTCCCATGTCGGGAGGTTGCACGTTCGAATCTGTGTCCACCTGCATTAGACTTAGCGGTGGTGCTGATGCGAGCTGCAACCTCGTGTCGGCGTTAGCAGGGGTAGGAGCCTGCTAACCTTCGGCCACCATGATAACACCCGCCCGCCTGTCTTGCTCAGGCAGGCGGGCGTTTGCTTTCTCGGGCAACGAGCCGCAGGTCAGCGACTTTGGCTCCATCCCCGAGAGGGCGTGAGGTCACGCCCCTCGTTGTAAGCCCGCGCAGCGGCCTCGGCACCCGCCAGAATCTCCGACAGGCTCGGCTGGTGCGGCCTGAGCAGCCGCTCTACCTCGCGGCCGATTCGCTCAGCCGCCGCTCGGCATCGGCTCGCGAGTCCATTGCATCGAGCAACGATTGAATCGAGGACTGCGCCCTTCTCACGCCTTCCCGCAGACC
>CAVBPP010000261.1:0-2538 GCA_963597295.1 Paratractidigestivibacter sp.
GCTCTATGGCATAGGTGGATTGCACGAAAATGACAGCTGGCACAATGTTTTCGAGCTTCTCCTCCCCCGACGCTACGTAGTTCGACGCAGCCCAAACGAGGGTTCCATCGTCAAGCTGCATTGCGTTCACGTAGTAAACGCGTGCACCGTATCCGTCGCTGTTCGATGTGTCGAGGGTGGCCTGTTTGCGGAACTTATCGACGATCTCGGCATACAGGTCGCTATTTTCATCGGGAGTGATGCGAGCGAGATTGGGATTGGACGTATTCAGCGTGCTTGAGGTAATTCTGTCGGCGCCGCCTACCTGCGCCTGCGCATTGTTCATAACCGAAATAGAAGAGCCTACATCAACGGATACGGCGCCCGTGTCCTTGGAGGTTCCAACGTACACGCCGACCGCTTCGGAGCTTGCATAAGCGCTTTCGGAAGCCTGAGCGTTCACCGTCAGTTTCGCCGAGTCGGTCAGCTCTACCGAGCCGGCTGACGCATAGATGCCGACCGTGCGCACCTCGCGTGCCGTGGTTGCATTTCCAGCGTATGTCACCTGGGCATTCACCCCGTCGAGCGTGAGCTTGCCGGTTGAAGCCGAGCGCAAGCCACTATAGGTGACCTTCGACGTTGAGGTTTCGTTCGAGTTCCCCACCGTTATCTGCAGCTGCCCAGAATTCGAAGAATCGCAAATGGAAAGCGAAGCGTCGCCCGATGTGGAAATGGCGCCGGATTGAGCTCGCGCGGCGACATCGACGCGCCACGTGTGACCAGCCAGGTCGATGGTGGCGTCTTTGGAAACGACAATCGACGCAGTATCGGTTGCGTCGGCCATGAGTTCGATCTTCTGACCGGCTTCTCCGGCGGCGAGGGCGGCGGATACGGACAAGTATTCCACGCCCGTGGCGGTATTGCGCGCAACGCTTTCGCGCGACCAGGAAAGCTCGCCGTCGGCAACCTTCACAGCGTCACCTGCATACACCGATCCCGCAGCCGCCTTGAAGGCCTGAGCGCATTTCTGCTCGTTGCAGCCATCCGAGAGCTTTGCGAATACATCACCGGAAAGTTCCGAGCATTCGATCGCTGCCTGATTCTGGCCCGCCAGGGCGAAGTTGGCTCCAAGCTCAAGGGGATTCACGAGCGCGATAGCGGTATCGGCGGCGCTGGCGAATGAGCTGGTGCCATCCAGTTGAATGGTTGATTTCGAAGCAAGCGTCGCGTCGATGCAGCGATACGTGCCCGTAACACTTTGCGCGTCGTCGGATGCGCCCGCCGAAATAGCGCAGTTGGTGAATTTCAGCTTCTGATCGGAAGTGCCGTTGGCGCGAATGCCGTAAGCGCCTGCCGTGCCGGATTCGCATACGGCGCTGATCGCTTGCGATTCGGCCTGCTCGGCCGCAGCCTGGAAATCGCTGGCCGTGACGACGCCGTAAGCTGCAGCGCTGGCGGCGCGAGAGGTTATTGGGCTGTCGGTTACGGATACAGTTGCAGCCGAAGACAGTACGCGCATGCCGTAGGAAGTTGCCGAAGCGGTTGCGCAGGCCGTCACGGATCCACCGCTGAGCGTTACGGTGCCCGTCGCGCCGAAGGCGACGTCGATGCCGGCTGAAATGCCATTCGTCGCATCCGAACGCACGTTGACATCGCTCAGCGAGAGCGACCCCGATCCGTTTAGGCTGATACCCGACGTGCTGGAAACGTAACCTGCGGCAGATATGTCTAGGCCGGAAAGGGCAACATCGGCGGTACCCGAAATGGAAACGGCGGCATTGTCGCCGGAATTCATCCGGATGGCGCCGCGCCCGTTGGAAGAAAATACCGAAAGCCCAGCGCGTTTGGAGTTCACCTGAAGCGAAGAGATAGTATGGCCGTTAAGGTCAAGGCCGATGGTCTGGCCGGATTCGGCGGCTCCACTATAGGTAACCGTGTCGAAATCGGAGAGCAGCCTCACGGTATCCCCATCGGCGCATGCGTCGAAAGCCTCCGACGCATTTGCATATCGTTTGATGGATCCGTCGGCCGAAACAACTTCAACCGGGGCGTTTTCTTGGGATAGGCGGAAGCATACGCCATCCGTAGTGCCCTTAACGGTGCATGCGGCGTCCGCACCCAAGGCGTTCATGAATTGCGAACCGGCAAGCGCGGCCTCTTCGTCACTAAGCTCGTAATCGAATGTCGCGAAGCGGACATCGGAGCCGTTGCACGACGAAATGTCGCTTCCGACAAGCACGCCGAGGTTGCTGCCGGAAAAGCCCTTCCCCACCTTGAAGGCATCGCTTTGCGTGGAGGCGAATGCTGCAGTGACGCTGGCTGCACCGTCTCCTGCATATGAAACTTCGACTGGGCCGTTAAGAAGCACGCCGCCCTGAGCCGTCGAACGAATGCCCATAGCTTGCCCCGAACCATTCACGTTGATGGCGAGTTTATCCTGCTTCGAACCTTTGCTCACCGTTGCGTTTTGAGCATATACGCCGGTGGCGTCCCCGTTCGGGGCCGAAACATCGATGGTGCAACCCTCAATCGCAAGCTGAGCCTTCGACGGTACATAAA
>CAVBPP010000262.1:0-2522 GCA_963597295.1 Paratractidigestivibacter sp.
CCGTCACTTATCTGGCGCAGGGCACCATCTACCCCGACATCATCGAGAGCGGCGCACGCAAGACGGGCGGCAAGGCTTCCACCATCAAGAGCCACCACAATTTGATTCCCTTCCCCGACGGCGTGCATTTCGATCTGATCGAGCCGTTGGACCATTTCTTCAAGGACGAAGTGCGCGCGCTGGGCACGGCGCTAGGCCTGCCCGATCACATCGTGCATCGCCAGCCCTTCCCCGGCCCGGGCTTGGCCATTCGCATCATCGGCGCAGTGAGCCCCGAGAAGCTAGAGATTCTGAAGAACGCCGACGCCATCGTGCGCGAGGAGCTTGACGCGTACAACCAGCGCCTGTTCGAGGAAACCGGCGACCGCAACAGCGAGCACAGCTGCTGGCAGTACTTCGCCGTGCTGCCCGACATCAAGAGCGTGGGCGTCATGGGCGACGAGCGCACCTACCAGCGCCCGATTATCCTGCGTGCCGTGGAAAGCAGCGACGCCATGACCGCCGACTGGGCGAAGCTGCCCTACGACGTGCTGGCCAAGATTTCCAGCCGCATCGTGGCCGAGGTCCCCGGCGCCAACCGCGTCTGCTACGACATCACCTCCAAGCCGCCCGCGACGATCGAGTGGGAGTAACCTGACCCAAATTACGGGTTGTTACGGATTGTCTCAAAACAGGTGTTTCCGCAGGTAAATAAGGGTGTTCTCGGGTAACCGAGGGCACCCTTTGTTATACCTTGTTACGCTTCGTCGGGGATTCTTGGTCCATAGATTGTTCCATGGGCTCGTGGTTTGGAACGACGATTGAAAAGTAAAACTTGGACGAAAGGGGCCGCGCGCATTGTTCCATGGCGCAATCTGGTCCATGGATTGATCCCCTCCGACGCACCGAGGGCGGCACACCCGATGGCTCGGATGCGTCGCCCTCGCTTGCTGTGGGATTGGCCCTTGCGTGCTTAGAAGAGCCTGGACACGGCCTCGACGGCCTCGCGCTTGGCGTCCATGTTCACGTGCGTGTAGATGTCCATCGTTATCTGGGAGCTGTAGTGGCCGGCAAGCTCCTGCATGACCTTGGGGTGCACGCCGCCCATGGCGAGCATGGTGAGATAGGTGTGGCGGAGCTCGTGGAGCGTAAAGCCGTCCAGCCCGAAGCCCTCCCTGTCGATGCTCCACCAGCGGCTCATGGCCGGCGGGCTGACGCGCTCGCCGTAGTGACCGACGATGACCGGGGTGTCCTCGGTCTGCTCCAGATAGCCTTCGCTTGGCTTGCGGAAGCTGTTGGTCTTCGCGAACTGCGCGGCCTGCGCCTCCTTCATTTTGAGCAGCGCGTCGCGGGTAACCGGCGACAGGGGCAGGAGGCGCATGCCTGCCTTGGTCTTGGTTCCCTTGAGGTTGCCCAGGTTGTCATAGCTGTGGCTGACGTCGACGATGTTGCGCTCGAAGTCGATGTCGCGCCATGAGAGCCCGCAGATCTCGCCTCGGCGAAGCCCCAGCGTTACGGCGAGCAGGTAGGCGCACTCGTGCGGGTCGGTCGGGTCGAGCTGGCCGATGAGCTCGTGCACCTTGTCGGGGCTTATCGCTTTCTTGGCCTTCGTGTCCATCTTGGGAGGGTCCGCGGCGTCACAGGGATTGGAGACCAGGATTCCCTCCTTGACCGCCCGCTGAAAGACCAGCGTTATGTTGTCGTGGATCTGGTTGACGTAGCTGCCGCCGGACTTGCGCCCCGAGAGCGTGTCCCCCTTCATCATGTCCACGTACATCTGGTTGAGCATGGACGGCGTGACGTCCTCGAGCTTGACGGCGCCGATGTGGTGGCAGGCCGATTTGAACTGGCAACTTTGCCGCTTCAGCGTTGTGGGCGCGACTTCCTTCTTCGCCTCTCGCTCCTCGAGATAGCGGTCGCAGTATTCCTGGAAGGTGTAGCTGGTCTTGCCCTGGATGCGGTTGCCCTCGACTTCCTTGATGAAAGAGCGAAGCTCGCGCTGAGCCTCGGAGTAGGTACCCTTGACCACGCGGGTTTTGCGAAGGTACTTGCCCGTTTTGGGGTCCCGCCCCGTGGAGACGCGCAGCTGCCATTTGCGGCACTTTCCCTTGGCCTTGTCCTTCTCGAGCTGGACGATGGAGCCCTCGCCGTTGATCGTCTTCGATGCCATGCGCATCACCGCCAGTCCTGGGCGGCGTTGGCGGCCTCGCGGAACTCCAGGTAGCGCAGGAAGTCGTCGAGCATCTCGCGGCCGCTCCTGCCGAGCTTGCGCACGCGGGCATCGATTGTGGGGGTTTCTGGCTCGTCGATGTCGGCGCGGCCGACCACGAGGTCGATGGAGCAGCCGAGCTCGTCGGCCATGGCCCAGGCGGCCTGCATGGGGATGCCGCACTCGGGGCCCTCTATGGCCCGCTCGTAGCGGGAGTAGGTGGAACTGGGGATGTGGAGGACCTCGGCGAAGTCCTTGGCGGAGCGGTAGCCTGCCTCGCGGCGCAGGCGCTGAAGGGTGCGCTTTCCGTAGCTGCGCTGCAGACGGTTGGCGG
>CAVBPP010000263.1:0-2483 GCA_963597295.1 Paratractidigestivibacter sp.
GCTCATACCCTACGCGAACAACGCGAAGATCCACGCCGACGAGCAGATCGACCAGATTGCGGCGAGCATCGAGGGGTTCGGCTTCAACGACCCGGTGGCCGTCTGGGACGGCCCCGAGGGCGCCGAGATAGTCGAAGGCCACGGGCGCGTGATAGCCGCGAAGAAGCTGGGGCTTGAGAAGCTGCCCGCCATCCGGCTCGACCACCTGTCCGACGAGCAGCGCCGCGCCTACACCCACGTCCACAACCAGCTGACGATGAACACGGGCTGGGACTTCGACAAGCTGGAAATCGACCTCGAGGGGCTTGACTTCGACTTCGGGGACTTCGGGTTCGACCTGCCAGTCAGCCCATCGGAAGCCGACAGCCCATATTCGGCAGCGGTCAAGGGGCTTGTGTACGAGCCGTCGGACGATACGCCCCCGATAGACGAGCTTATAGACGATTCCGAGCGGCTAGGCCTTGCCAGCGAGGTCGAGGCGGCCGATGGAATCGCCGAAGGCGAGAGGGCATTCCTGCTGGCGGCGTGCGGCAGGTTCACGCGCTTCGATTACGAGAGAATCGCCGACTACTACGCGGGTGCCGGCGCCGAATGCCGAGGGCTGATGCGCAGGCTGAAGCTCGTCATCGTGGACGACGGGAGCATCGAGGATGCCGCCGAGGCGTTCCTAAACGAGACCAAGGGCGTGTGGGACGTTGCGTAGCGATTTCGCGGCGATAATCCTCACCCACGGCAGGGCTGGGTCGGTGAAGACCATCGGCACCCTGCGCAGATGCGGCTACACGGGGAGGCTCATCGTGCTCATAGACGATGAGGACGAACAGGCGGGCGAGTACGAGCGCATATACGGGGACGGGCTGAGGGTCTTCCGCAAGGCCGATTACATCCGCTCGTCGCAAACGATGTGCCCGTCTTCGGACGTTAGGCGCAAGACGATACTCTACGCCCGCAACGCCGCCTTCGACGTGGCGAAAGCGGAGGGGTGCCGCTTCTTCGTCGAGCTTGACGACGACTACACCGACTTCCAGCACCGATACGTCGAGGGCGACAAGCTGAAGACGGCGAGCGTTGGAGACCTCGACACGGTGTTCGAATCGATGGTTCGCTTCCTGGAGCGCAGCGGCGCGGACACCATGGCGCTCGCGCAGGGAGGGGACATGCTCGGCGGCAAGGGCAACCCGGCCTTCGCGCACGGCATCAAATGGAAGCGCAAGGCCATGAACTCGTTCGTGTTCTCGGTCGATTGCCCGCTTCGTTTCCAGGGCGCGGTCAACGAGGATGTGGTCACCTACGCCCTCGGAGGCGGGCGGGGTGCCTTGATGCTCACGACGATGGAATTCATGCTGGTGCAGCAGCAGACGCAGAAGGCGAAGGGCGGCATGACCGACGAGTACCTGGACGACGGCACCTTCTGCAAGTCGATGTTCGCTGTGGTGGCGCGGCCTGATTGCTGCAAAATCGGGAAAGTCGGATGCAGCAACGTCCGCATCCACCATGCAATCAACTGGCGCTACGCCGTTCCGAAGATAATCAGGGAGCCGAATCGATAGGCAAGCACAAGAAAGCCTCGCAACCCAAATTGCGAGGCTTTCATTCGCGCTTAATTCTTATCGCGATATTTAGGTGCAACCCAAAGGCCAGCAGCCTGTGCGGCCTCTGCCCACGATTTCGGAGGGTTCTTTTCCTCCTCGGCGATTGACGCATCAAGCTCTTCGACAGTCCAATCTGCATAGCGAATCGAAGGAGGGAGGTCATTTGCGTTCATGTTGACCATCACTTCAATCTTGCCCATGATATGCCATGGCTCCCTTCGTATTCACTCATCACTTTAACAATTGCATCAGATTGAGAATACCTTGCTTCCGTAAGTCTTTCAACTTTCTTGTCGAAGGACGAAGGAAGGAACGGCGTGTCTCCGTGTCGATAGAAATATACTTCGCCATTATGCAAACATACAACCGCTCCGCCATAGTGGTTGTTTGCCGACGCGACGAAATCGCTGCCTGATGGCGGGATGTTGCTCGGGTGGTTGTGAATGGCGAACAGCTCTCCGGGTTCCGCCTGCTCGATTATTTCCCTGGTCTCAAGGTCGTACAGAACCGCCAGAGGCTCCTTGGCGGAAACGATTCGATGCACGACCTTGCCGGTCTTCAAGGAAACGAGGGTAAAGTCCTCGAAGGCCGTGCCGGTGCGATGCGTCAATGAGGCGATGCAGGCATTGATGATGCTCTCTCGTGCCGCATCAGAGACATCGAGAGCGTCAAACTTCGAGCGGTACGCCTTCGACCGCACGAAATTTAGGTCTACGTCAGCGCCTTCAATCGTAGCCTTCTTGGATGTGATGCCGCGCTCGGCAACAGCTCCGTTCCAGGCCTTGCGCTGCTGTTGCTTGGTCATGGTTCGAAACTGGTGGCCGCTTCCGCCATCGGCCTTCAGCTGCTCGGACAGGAGCTTGCGACCCTGCGCCTCGGTCAGGCCGCGCT
>CAVBPP010000264.1:0-2433 GCA_963597295.1 Paratractidigestivibacter sp.
GGTTCACGACGGTCATCTGAACGCGCTTCTCGCATTCGCGCACCAAATACGGATCGTCGCCGCCGGTGATGCCGCGCATCTCTATCTGCACGTTGCCGACGACCGCCTTCTTGCGACCGGAGATGGCAGCGGCGATGACGGCGAAGCCCTGGCTGCCAAGGGCCGTGCGCTCCTCGAGCACCTCCTCGGAGGTATCGCCGACCGACAGGCCGTCCACGAACACGATGCCCGACTGCACGACCTCGCCCGGGCGCACGCCCTTGGTCGAAAGCTCAAGCGATTCGCCGTTTTCGCAGATGAACACGTTCTCGGAAGGAACGCCGACGGCTTCGGCCAGGCGCGCATGGGCACGCAGGTGGGTCGCCTCGCCGTGCACGGGCATGAAGGCCTTGGGCTTGACGATGGAAAGGACGATCTTCAGCTCCTCGGCCGAAGCGTGGCCCGACACGTGCACGCGAGCACGCGACTTGTCGTACACGTCGGCGCCGATCTTGGCCAGCGAGTTGATGACCTTGGTGACGGCCTTCTCGTTGCCGGGAACGGGCGTCGCGGAGATGATGACGGTGTCGCCCGCGTCCATGGAAATGGTCTTGTGCTCGCCGTTTGCGATGCGCGCGAGCGCCGAGAGCGGCTCGCCCTGGCTGCCGGTGCACATGATGACAACCTGCTCGGGTGGGATGCCCTTCAGGTCGTATGCGTCGATGATGTCCTGGTCAGACACATTAAGGTAGCCGAGCTTGCGCGCGATGTCGGTGTTCTGCACCATGGAGCGGCCGGTCACGACGACCTTGCGGCCGTTTTCCACGGCGGCGTCGCAAATCTGCTGCAGGCGATGGATATGGCTTGCGAACGACGCAATGATGACGCGCCCGGACGCCTGCGAGATGATGCGCTTGAGCACCTTGCCGACCTCGGCCTCGGAAGGCGTGAAGTTGGGGTTGGTGGCGTTAGTGGAGTCCGACATCATCAGATCGACGCCCTCTTGCGAGAACCGAGCGAGCGCGCCGAAGTCGGTGTGCACGCCGTCGATCGGAGTCTGGTCAAGCTTGAAGTCGCCCGTATGCAGCACGTTGCCCGCAGGGCTGCGGAAGAACACGCCGAGCGCGCCGGGGATGGAGTGGTTCACGGCGAAGAACTCCGCGGTCATGCAGCCGAGCTTCACCTTGTCTCCGGGCTTGACCTCGCAAAGCTTCGCGTTCTTGATGCGATGTTCCTTGAACTTGCCCTCGATGAGGCCGAGCGTCATCTTCGTACCGTAGATGGGAACCTGACGGTCCAAGTCTTTGATCAGATACGGAAGGGAGCCCGTATGGTCCTCATGGCCGTGGGTGATCACGATGCCGCGCAGCTTTTCGGCATGCTGCAGCACGTAGGTGTAGTCGGGCAGGATAAGGTCAACGCCCGGATGATTGTCGTCGGGGAACATAAGGCCCGCGTCGTCCAAGATCATGTCGCCCTTGCATTCGAAGACGGTCATGTTCTTGCCGATGGCGTCCAAGCCGCCGAGCGGGATGATCTTCAGCGTTGCGTTCTTGTCCTTCTGCGGCGAATCGAAGGAGGTCTTCTTATTGGAGCGCCTGCGGTTGCGGGAACCCTCGGACTTGCCGTCGCGCGAAAGCTTAGGACGCTCAAGGTCCAATTTGACGTGCTTAACCGACTGCGTGGGCTTGTTGCCGCGCGCAGAACGTTCGCCCGACTTATTGGCCGAGCGCTTCTCGTTTTGATCCATATTCTATTTCCTAACTGCATAAAACGGGGCCTGACGTGGCGGATCGGCCACGTCAGGCCCCGCTCCCGGAGTTAGAGTACGCCGACCTCGCGCATGGTGCGCTCAAGTTCGGCGGATTGCTCGGGCGTCGCGTCGACCAAGGGCAAACGCACGCCGCCGACCGGGAAGCCGGCAAGTTTCAGAGCCTCTTTCACCAGGATGGGGTTCGCTGTCTTGAACAGCCCTTCCATAAGGGGCATGAGGCGATCGTTGGCCACGGCGGCTTCTTCCCATTTGCCCGCTGCGCAGAAATCGACGATTTCCTTCATGCGGGCCGGAGCCACGTTGCCGATGGTGGAGATAACGCCCACGCCACCCAATTTCATAATGTCCATGGTCGCCGAATCGTCGCCGGAATAGACGCAGAAGCCCTCGGGGGCGCCGTCGACGATGGCCTTGACCTGGTCCATGTCGCCGGAAGCTTCCTTCACGGCGACGATGTTGTCGATGTCGTGAGCCAGGCGCAAGGTGGTCTCGGACGTCATGTTGATGGAACAACGGCCGGGAATGTTGTACAGCACGACGGGAAGCTCCACCGACTTGGCGATGGTGCTGAAATGCTGATAAAGACCCTCTTGCGGAGGCTTGTTGTAATAGGGAACGACGCACATGAAACCGTCGACGCCGAGCTTGGACACATCGGAGGCGAAGCTCACGGTGTCGGC
>CAVBPP010000265.1:0-2422 GCA_963597295.1 Paratractidigestivibacter sp.
CACCTGCACGCCGGCGTCCCACGCGCGCTTGGTGAGCTTGCCGATTTCGATGAGCTCGGAAATCTGGCCGGCATCGGTAGCGTCAAAATTGCAGCCGGGACGCATAGCGTCGCCGATGGAAATGGTCACGTCGTGCTCGTGCAGGATCTCAAGCACCTCGTCGTAGTGCTCGTAGAAGGGGTTTTCGTTGCCAGTGGCCTCCATCCAGGCGAAGATGAGCGAACCGCCTCGGCTGACGATGTTCATCAAGCGACCCGTTTCCTTGAACGACTCGATGGTGCGCCTGTTCATACCTGCATGAATGGTGACGAAATCGACGCCGTCTTCGGCATGGCGACGCACTACGTCGAGGAAGTCCTCGGCCTTGATAGCGATGAGTGCCTTTTCAAGGTAGCCGATGGCGTCGTACATGGGAACCGTGCCGATCATGGCCGGCGACTTCTCGATAAGCTTCGTGCGGAATGCCTGGGTTTTACCGCTGTTGGAAAGGTCCATGATGGCCTCGGCGCCCAGCTCAAGCGCGGTGTCAACCTTCTGCCATTCGACGGCTTCATCGGCAAGATCGCCAGAAATACCCAAGTTGACGTTGACTTTCGTGCGAAGGCCCTCCCCCACGCCTTCCGGCGACAGCGAAGTATGGTGAATGTTCGCGGGGATAGCGATGCGCCCGGCCGCGACGCCCTCACGAATGAATTCGGGCGTGCGATTTTCCTTTTCGGCTACCACACGCATGGCGTCGGTGATCTGCCCGGCGCGGGCGTAATCGATTTGCGTGATAAGGTTTGACGGATTCGTCATGATGTCTCCCTTCGTTGGCATTACCCATACAGGTTCTTCGGGTCGAGGCGAATCCGATCGCCTCCTCTCAGCCTGCCCGGCGCACGCGCTCGCAAGCTCCCCGGTATGAAGTTGTATGCCGCCAGCGTCCGCCGGCGACGGTGCGATTATACGACAGCAGGCGCTTCGGCGGAGCTGGGCAGCGGGTAAAAGATGTAAAGGGTGCCCGATTCCACAGCGACGGAAGCCTCCTGACCGGTGAGCTCATTGGAAAGGCCCAGGCTCGTGCGATTGGTCAGCGGCTCGTCGTCAAGGGAATACTCCAGCCCGCGCTCGATGACGCCCTCGCAACGGTCCGAGGCCGAGAAGACGGAGACGGTGCCGCGGTCGACATCGTCGGGTAACACGAACGCATCCGGGCCGGTCAGAGCACGAATGGCGAAAGAATCCGCAATGCCTGTAACATACAGGCCGCGCTCGGAATACTGCGCGAACAGCTGCAGATTCGCGATGGTGTGGTCGAGCCTGCCGCCAATGCCGCCGTAAACGTAAACCTCGTCATGCTTGAAGTTAAGGGCCTTGGTGAAGCCAATTTCCATATCCGACATATCTTTGTGCGTAGGGTGGCGGGATACGCGCTTGCACCGGGGCACATAGCCAAGTGAATCGAAATCGCCAACCGCCATATCGGGCACGACGCCCGCCGCTTCAAGGGCCGCGAAACCCGCGTCGACGGCGACGACGCAATCGAAGTCCCCCCTGCTGTAGCGCATGAGGAAATCCTGCTCGTTGAAATATGTGGCACCGACTAATGCGCAGGTTGTCATATTGGCCCTCCTTCGTTTTCGGTATGGTAGAATACCACACGCGAGTGGGCCAGACGACCGCGCGGCGGGCAACCGACGTGAGGAAAGTCCGGGCTCCAAAGGGCAAGATGCCAGCTAACGGCTGGGCGGGGCGACCCGACGGACAGTGCCACAGAAAAGTAAACTCCCCCGCGCAAGCGGGAGAAAAGCTGAAACGGTGCGGTAAGAGCGCACCAGCGCGTTGGCAACAACGTGGCTTGGAAAACCCCATCTGGAGCAAGCGCAAATAGGAACGCTATACGGCCGCCCTTCCGTGCGTTCGGGTTGCGTGCTTGAGACGTGCGGCGACGCGCGTTCGAGATAAATGGTCGTTCAACGACAGAACCCGGCTTACCGACTCACTCGCCTACTTGAACTGGAAAAGGCCCCTTTCGGGGCCTTTTCGCATTCGCTGTTGAATTTCGGCTGCGGGGCATTGCCCCACAGCATCAGCATCCGGAACTAGTCGAGGTCGTCCATCTCGAAGTCATCGGCAGCGTCGCCGAAACCGGAGAAGTCCTTCTCAAAGCCGGCAGGCTTAGGAGTCGCGGCGGAAGCGGCGGAAGGCACGGACGAATCGACGAGAGCGGAGCCGAACACGGAGGAGCCGTACGCATCGGAGCCATCAACGGTCTGCACGGGAGCAGCAGCGAAATCAGCGGTGGAGGCGCTGCTCACGCTGTTGGAGCGAGCATGTGCGCTGGTGTACGGAGCGACCTTCTCGCCAATCTCGGCCAGCTTACGCGTGGCGTCGTTGATGTAATCGGTGAGCAGCTCGCGGTACTCATCGCGAGCATCCT
>CAVBPP010000266.1:0-2407 GCA_963597295.1 Paratractidigestivibacter sp.
CATTGGGCTTTTCGGGGGATGGCGTCGTCGCGCGTCTTCGATAGCGGTAACTCGCTCGCCGTGTCTCTCGCATGGGGTTTTCTCGGTGTCGCCCGCCTGCCGCATCGCCACCCGCGACCTGCCGTATAATGGCGAAAACGAACTTTCGGCGCATCGCTTCGGTGGTGCGCCTTTTAGCGGAAAAGGAACGCCCATGAAGACCAGCGATTTCGACTACGACTTGCCTCCCGAGCTTATCGCGCAGGAGCCCGCTACCGTGCGCGACGGCTGCCGCATGCTCGTGATGGATCGCGAAACCGGCGCGCTTGAGGACCGCATCTTCCGCGACATATACGACTATCTTCAGCCCGGTGACCTGCTGGTCGCCAACGAAACCCGCGTCATGCCAGCGCGCCTTCTGGGCGCCAAGCGCGGCACCGGCGGGCAGTCCGAAGTGTTTCTGCTTCGCCAGCTTACCGGCGAAGCGGCGGCCAAGTATGCCGACGTTCCGTTTGCGGAAGGCATTGCGGCGCCAGGTTCGAACCAGCAGGCCATTTGGGAGGTGCTGGTGCGTCCGGGCAAGCGTTTGAAGCCCGGCAGCGGCGCCGTGGTCGATTTCACGGACGCGCAGGGCAACGTGGCGCTTTCCGCCGAGGTGGTGGATTGGGCCGCCGGCGCTCAGCGCGGCGAGCGCGTGGCGCGGCTGACCACCACGTATCCGTCGCTTGACGAGGCACTTCATGCGGTGGGGCACACTCCGCTGCCGCCCTACATCAAGCACTATGCCGGCGACGAGGAGATGTATCAGACCGTTTACAGTCGCAACGAAAGCTCGGCCGCAGCACCCACGGCGGGCCTGCACTTCACCCCCGAGCTGATCGAGCGCCTGCGAAATAAGGGCGTGAACTGGGAAACCGTTGAACTTGAGGTAGGCCTGGACACGTTCCGTATTGTGGACGAGGAAGACCCGCTGGCGCATAAGATGCACACCGAGCGCTACACCGTGCCGCAGCGCACCGTCGACGCCATCAACGCCACGCATGCGGCGGGTGGGCGCGTGATCGCCGTCGGGACGACGAGCGTGCGCAGCCTGGAGAGCGCGTGGGACGCTGAGGCCGACGGCGGGCGCGGGGCGCTGGTGGCGCGCGATCGCGACGCGACCAGCCTGTACTTGCTCCCGGGCAGCACCTTCCACGTGATTGACGCGCTGGTGACGAATTTCCACGTGCCGCGCAGCACCCTGATGATGCTGGTCAGCGCGTTTTCGAGCCGTGAGAACGTCATGGCCGCCTACCAGCACGCCATCGACGAGCGCTATCGTATGCTGTCCTTCGGCGACGCGATGTTCATTCAGTAGTTGCCCAGTTTAGCGGCTGTTGGGGTGCTAATAGGGTTTGCCCTGATGGGCTTGAGTAAGGTTGATGACGCTGCCTGGTGTGCCGCGGTTGAGTTGCCCAATAGGGCGGAAAGGGCTTGCCGATGAAACTGCTTCTGCATGCGTGCTGTGGGCCTTGCTCGCTTGAGCCCACGCGGCTGCTTTCGGCGGCGGGGCATGACATCACCATTCATTTCGCCAATTCGAACATCCATCCTGCAGAGGAATACGCGCATCGCCTGCAGACGCTGCGCGATTGGGCGACTGCTGAGGGATACGAGGTTATCGAAGGTGAATACGACCCTTCTACCTGGGAAGACGTTGCCGGGCGCATTGGTGATGCGACGCTTGAGGCTTGCGGCGGGGACGTGCTTTCTCAGGACCCTGCGCGTCGGGAGGCTCGCTGTCGTGCGTGTTATCGCTTGCGGTTGGAGGAAACCGCTCGTTTGGCCGTCGAGCGCGGGTTCGATGGCGTCGGCACCACGCTTTCGGTGAGTCCGTATCAATATACGCAGGTGATTCAGGAAGAAGTCGAGCGTGCGGCTGCGGGCGCAGGCGTGCAGGCCGTGTTCGAGGATTTCCGTCCGTATTACGACAACGCCACGCGTCGAAGCCGTGACCTGGGGATGTACCGTCAAAACTTCTGCGGCTGCCGCATTTCGGATGCCGAAGCCGCCGCCGAGCGAGCCGAACGCAAAGCCGCCCGTGCCGCCGCAAAAGCGGCAGAACGTGAAGCCCATGCGGAAGAACGGGCTGCTGAACAGGCGCAACTGGCCAAACGCAAAGCCGAGCGGGCCGAATACGACAAGAAGCAGGCTCGCAAGCGAGCGATTCTGAAGGCCTTGCGCGAGCAGAAGTAAGTTGGTGACGGCCGCTTCGCGGGCTGCCTATTGCTGTGCGAGCTTTTGCTCGCACCCACGAAAGTCAGTGCAGGTCAGATTGTTGTCAATCGCCATTTCGTGGGTCGGAGCGAGAGCTCCGACCGCTTTGTGGAGCGCGAAGCGTGACACTTTTTTGCCGGCAGGAAAGTGGATGAGGCTAGCCCGCATGTGC
>CAVBPP010000267.1:0-2357 GCA_963597295.1 Paratractidigestivibacter sp.
CTCGATATCCTCGCGCAGCTGCGTGCCCGTGTTTGACGTGGCCATGAGCAGGGCAAACGCCACAATGCCTGGCACGATGGTGGGCAGGTACGCCTCAACGCTGCCCGATACCGCCCCGCCGAACAGGTATGTGAACATCAGCATGAAGATGATGGGCAGCAGCACCACGTCGACGAGCGCAGCGGGGTTGTGTTTGAGCTTGAGCAGCGACCGCTTGGCCAGCGTCAGGGTGTCGCGAAAGAGGTTGTCGGGGTTCAATTGGGTGCTGGGCGAAACTGCGGTGGCACTCGCCATGGAAGTTGAGGTTGTCATTATTGCTCCTTAGCAGTTTGAAATTGCATCGCCGTTTTTTCACCTTGCATGATGTCCACGAAAACGTCGTCTAGCGTCGGTTTGACCACTTGGAAGCTCTCTATGGCAAGGCCGGCATCCACGATGGCGCCAAGCAACGAGACCGAACACGCGACATCGTCCGCACTCACGCTGAAGCCGATGCCCTCGCGCAGCGGTGCGAGCGAGCGATTGAGGTCATCCCTCACCAGACGCGTTGCGACCCGCAGGTCCGCCTCGCTTCGCAGCGTCACTTCTAGGCGGGCCTTGCCCGTGAGCCGCTTTAGCTCCTCGGGCGTGCCCTCCGCAACCAAGTTGCCGTTTTGTATGACGGCGATCCTGCTGGCCAGTTGGTCGGCCTCCTCCAGATACTGCGTGGTAAGCAGCACGGTGGACCCGCCCGCCACCAGGCTGCGGATGACGTCCCACAACTCTTGGCGGGTGATGGGGTCGAGGCCCGTGGTGGGCTCGTCCAGAATGATCAGGCGCGGGCGCACCATGAGGCTCGCCGCAAGATCGAGGCGCCGGCGCATTCCGCCCGAGAATGCCGAGAGCTCCAGGTTGCGTGCATCGGTGAGGGAAAACTGTGCAAGTAGCTCTGTGGCACGCTTAAGGGCATCTGCCTTTGACATGCCGTTGAGGCGGCCGGCAATCTCGAGGTTTTCAATCGCCGTAAGCTCCGCGTCGATGGTGGCAAACTGCCCGGTCATGCCTATCATGCGGCGGACGGCCATGGGCTCTGCGGCAACGTCTGCGCCGAAGATGCGCGCGCTGCCGCCGTCCATGCGGCATTGCGTTGCCAGCATGCGCAAAAGCGTGGTCTTACCTGCGCCGTTGGGGCCCAGCACGGCGTAGACCTGCCTCGGCTCGACCGCCAGGTCGATGCCGTTCACGGCGACCTTGTCCCCAAACTTTTTCGTGATTCCCCTGGTTTCTATTGCGAGTTCCATGGGCTTCCTTTCAGTTTGTTGTTGTTAATCAGGTACCCTTAGCTTTTGGATAGTAAGGATACCTTATTTGTTTGTCAACAACCCTGATTAAAATTTCTTGCTTTCGTTTAAAATGGGCTTAAGAAACTCCGCCGCACCTGGCGAAGCAAACAACGGGAGGCCGCCATGGCAAACGACAAGCACCGCAAACCCGACAACGCGCGAATCATGCAGAAATACATGGACTTCAATACCATGCTTATGCGTGGCGTGCGCGGACGCCATCGCGACGGCACCAAGCTGGGCGCCGCGGGCTTCCGTATGGCAAACGAAAGCCAGGGGCGCGCGCTGCTCATGCTCGACGAAGAGGGCGGCCTACCGCAGAAAGACCTGGTAGCGCGCCTTGGCGTAAAGGCGCAGTCGGCTTCGGAGATGGTGCGCAAGCTAGAGTCCCGCGGCCTGGTTGCGCGTAAGCGCTCAGCAACCGACGCGCGCGCCTACGAAGTGGCCATCACGGAAAAGGGCCGCGCCCTTGCGAGCGAGATGCGTCAGGCAAAGCCAATAGCCCTCGACGTCCTAACCGACGAGGAGAAGCTGCAGTTCGAGGCCATCCTAGACAAGCTGATGGCCGCCCTTGGCGACAAACAGACAGAGTGACGGGGTCCACAAGGCCCACGTCACGCGGGCAATGTGGTCGTAAAGACGGCTCCTTCGGGCTGCTGACGATTGCCGGCTTGCACGGGCAGATTAGTGCGTATAAGTTCAATCGCCGTTCCAATCTGCCCCCGCGCTTACTCCACAGGCAACAGGTTGCTGTAGTCCTCCCTGCGCCCGGTCAACACGTCGTCGTAGAAGCCCTGTTTCCAGTCGATGTAGTCGATGCTGGCCTGCACCTCGGCAAGCTGCTCCACCAGCCGCGCTCGATACTAAGACCTCTAGCTTCTTCAGCCATAGCGACCCTGCGATGGTGCAGTGGTTCGCCAAAATCATCGAGGAGCGAAAGACCAACCACGACTGCCGTCAAGACAAGAAGAATTGGTAGGGGGACAATATCGAAGCTACTGAACGGTAGCGAAATGCAAGTATTTACCGTGGGAT
>CAVBPP010000268.1:0-2330 GCA_963597295.1 Paratractidigestivibacter sp.
CCGCAAACGGCTTTAGGCCTTCTTGCCGTTTTTGCGTTCGTAGAGGATGTTGTTTGTTTAAAGCCAGCTTTCCACAGTGCCGGTGTCGAAGCCGTCGGACGGGTCGATGATCAGCGCGTACATCTCCTCTTCCTTCAGCACCGCATCCAGCGCGTCGGTCAGCTGAATCTCGCCGCCAACGCCGGGCTTCACCTCGGCCAGAAGCTCCATCACGCGGGCGGAAAGCAGGTAGCGGCCGAACACAGCCAAGTTCGACGGCGCGTCCTTCAGCTCGGGCTTCTCGACCAGGCTGTCAACCTTCCACACGTTGTCGGCAACCGCGGCGCCGGCGATGACGCCGAAGCGGTTCACCTGGTCGTCAGGCACGGGCATGACGGCGATGACGCTCGCGCCGTTGTGCTCGTCGGACACCTTCTGCATGGCGGGCAGCATCTGGTTGTCGGGCACCAGCACGTCGCCCAGCAGCACGTAGAACGGCTCGTTGCCGGTCTTCTCGGCCGCGCAATGCACGGCGTGGCCCAGGCCCAGCGGCTCGTCCTGATACACGTAGCTCACGTTCAGGTTGCCAGCGTGCTCAACCGCGTCGGCATACTTGTCCTTGCCGCGCTCGCGCAGCATGGCGACCAGCTCGGGCGCCGGCGAGAAGTGCTCCTCGATGGACTTCTTGTCGCGGCTGTTCACGATAACCACTTCGTCGGCGTCGGAGGCCAGACCCTCTTCAACGATGTACTGAATAACCGGACGGTCCACTACCAGCAGCATTTCCTTGGGCTGCGCCTTGGTGGCGGGCAGGAAGCGGGAGCCCAGGCCCGCAGCGGGGATGATAGCCTTCATCGGCAACCTTTCTCTTGTTCGTAAAAGCGAAGGGCCCCGAAACAGGCGCCCCATAAATTCGCTTCTTTTATTGTATCACGCAGGCTATTTGGCCTTAAGCTCCGCCACAGCCTCTTCAAGCACGGCGATCTGCGCCTCGGTCTTCTTCATGCCGCGCAGCGACACGAACACGAACACCAGCAGCACCAGCCAAATGAGCGCATAGGCGGCAATCAGAAACGGCGCGGACGGAATGATGGTGCTGTAAATCTCTTCGAGTACGGGGTTCATGGGTTTGCTCCTTATCGGGTAAGCGCGGGGCTTACGGCTTCGCCGGCTCCGCGCGGGTTTCACATTCGCGAACGGACTGGGCGCTTAGCGCGCGTCCTCCAGCAGCTCGACTTCGTCCTTCAAATCTTGCAGGCGCTCCTGCAGGCGAACCTGGCGGAAACGCATGCGGTACAGGCCGAAGCCCACCAGCAACAGGCCGATCATGCACACGGCAACGGTCATGCCCATGTCAGCGGTCATGCCGCCCTCGCGCAGCACCACCGGATGCACGCTCGAGGGGATCAAGCGCGTGACCATGAAGCAGATGGGCACGTCGATGGTGGCGATGATGCCGATGACGGCCGCATACACGCTGCGGCGCTCAGGCTCGTCGATGGCGTTTCGCAGCACGAAGTACGCGATGATGATCAGCATCAGAATAAGGTACGTGGTCAGGCGCGGCTCCCAAGTCCACCACACACCCCATTCGAAGCGCGTCCACAAGTCGCCCGTGATCATGGTCATGATGACGAACACGAGCGCGATCTGCATGGCAACCTTCGCGCAGGTGTCGAAGCGCTGGTGCTTCGTCATAAGGAAGCGCACGCTGTAGTAGCAGGCGAATACGAGCGCGATGAACGACACGATGGCCGAGGGCATGTGGAAGTAGAAGATCTTCTGCGATAGCAGCAGTTTGTTCGACACCATCTGGCCGCCGATCAGCTCGACGCCGTCAACCGAGGCGCCGTTGACGGGCCCGGCGTACAGAAACGCCATCAGAAACCCGATGGTGCTCAGCACAGCGCCGGCAAGCAGGGCCCACGGCGCTACTTTGTCGGGCCACTGCCCCGCCTCGGGCAGCTTCACCGATTTGGTCTTTGACATGCCTTTCCTTTCCCGCAAAAGCGCGAATTGTCCGAAACGCCCAAGCCCGCAGGCTTAAGCGGAAATAACGAAATCGTACAGAACCCAGCTGACGAGCAGCATGATCACGTCGTAGCCGCCCGCGAGCGCAAGCGACTGCACGAACACGTCCATGTAGCCTTCCGTCCCGACCACGACCGCCGTAGTCGCCGACGCGCAAGCATACAGCAGCGGGAAGATCAGCGGGACGAAAAGTACGGCAAGCATAACATCTTTGCCGCGCGTGTTCACCGTGATGGTCGAAAGCAGCGTGCCGATGCCCGCCACGCCGATGGTCCCCACCAAAAGCGGCACCACCATCAGCATGAAATCGGGGCCGGGGG
>CAVBPP010000269.1:0-2305 GCA_963597295.1 Paratractidigestivibacter sp.
CATCAGCGACATGCGCGCGCACTGGTGGATCATAATGCCGGCCGGGCAAGGCTCGCAATAGCCGCAGCCACGGCAGAAATCGCCCATGAGCTCGGCTTGCTCGGCCTTGATGAACGCGGCGGTTTCCTCGTCCATCTGCGGCATGTCGTCCATATACGCAAGCCATTCCTCTAGCTCGGAGGCACGCTGAATGCCCCAGATGGGAAGCACGTTCGGATACTGCGCCATGTAGGCCATGATGGCGCGCGAATTGGTCAGCAGGCCGCCCGCCAGGCCCTTCATCGCGATGAAGCCGACGTTGCGCTGCCGGCACAGCTCGACCAGCTCGTGCTCGCGCGGGCTTGCCAGGTAGCTGAACGGGTACTGCAGCGTTTCGTACAGGCCCGACTCCACTATCTCGAACGCGACCTCCAGCTTATGCGCCGTCGCGCCGATATGGCGGATTTTCCCCTGCTCGCGCGCCTCGAGCATGCACTCGTACATGCCTGAGCCGTCGCCGGGGCGCCAAACGGTTTCCATGCAGTGGAACTGGTAGATATCCACATGGTCGGTCTTCAGATTGCGAAGCGAGGTCTCAAGCTGCTCCCAGAATTCCGCCGGGGTTTTCGCCATGGTTTTGGTGGCAATGTAGATTTGATCGCGCAGATCGGCCAGCGCCAAGCCCATTTTCTCCTCGGAGTCGCTGTAGGCGCGGGCGGTGTCGAAGAAACGCATGCCGCCCTCGAATGCCTGCCGCAACAGCTTAGTGGATTCATCTGCAGAAATACGCTGTATCGGCAGTGCGCCGAATGCATTTTGTGGCACGGTAATGCCAGTTGAGCCCAAAGTCACTTCATTCACGGAACCGCCCCTCTCGTCTGTCGGAACTATGGTAACACTTGCGCGATGGTCTACACTGGAACGGTTGCGCGAACGAAGTTCGCTGGTCGACGGCGAACCCACAAAGGAGGCGAAGATGCAGTCGAACGCGAAAGGCCTTACGGCGCGTGCGGGCGCGGCGCTTCGCCAGCCTCAGGCGCTCACGCCGCTTATCCTACTCATGGGCTGTATCGGCGCGGCGCTCCGCTACGCCCTTGAAGCGGCGCTGCCCGCCCAGGGCGGATTCCCTGCGGCGACGCTCATCATCAACATATTCGGTTGCTTCGTGTTGGAGCTGATCAACAGCTATATCGGCCGGCGAATGCACCTGCCCGGGCCGCTCGTGAAATCGCTCGGCGTTGGGCTGGTCGGCGCATTCACGACCATCGCGGCATTCTCTACCGAATGCCTGGCGTTTTTGCAGGCTGGGGAATATGTGCTGTGGGCCGGTTACGTGGGCACAACGATCGCGACGACGTTTCTGGCAGCCCTGGCAGGGCATGGGGTATGCCGGCTGCTCGATGCACGGCGCATGAAACGCATGGAAGCGCGTCGCGAAGCCATCCACCGACGTCACGCTGCGGCAAAGGCAGCAGCGGCGCGGGCACAGAGGGAAAAGCACGGATCGTCAGCTCATGCGCCAAAGTCGCACAAAGCCGAGTCTATGGCCCGAGTAGCCAAGCCAACTGAGATAACGCCTTGTACAACGAGCGCGGCCGAAGCGGCACAACACGCAAGCAGGCAAACAGCTCAGACGGCGCAGACTAACGAAGAGGCATGCGAAACGAAAGCACAATACGCAACGAACAGCCGCAAGCTTCCTAGCGCCAAGCCCAACAGCAACGGAGGCCTGCAATGAACTGGATCACTCTCATAGCGGTGAGCCTGGGCGGCGCACTGGGCGCCCTTTGCCGCAGCAAGGCCACTGGGCTGCTGAAGCCGCACTTCACCGGCGCGTTCCCCATACCTACCCTGCTGATCAACATTTGCTCATGCACCATCGCAGGCGTGTTTCTATGCCTGCAGCTGAGGATGAACCAGACGGCCTACCTTGCCGCCACGATGGGCTTCCTTGGCGGATTCTCGACGCTTTCGACCATGAATTACGAAGCGGTCGACCTGGTGGTGAGCGGCCATGCGCCGACCGGCATCGCTTACCTGGCGGCAACCTACGCGAGCACGCTGGGAGCTGCAGCGCTGGGATTTGCCGTGGCTGCTGCGATTGTTGGGTGATCTTGGCTTTTTGGGTTTGCGATACAATAAAGCCATGTTCGTTTACCCACGTTCGCATCGCAAAATGCAATAAGATGCAACACGGAAGGAAACGCCAATGAGCAATCAGCTTTCCCGTAGGCAATTCCTTGTCGGTGCCGCCGCGCTTACTTTCGGCACCGCCGCCTTTGGCTTGCCCCGCCGCGCATTCGCCGACGATGCTGCCGCCGAAGAT
>CAVBPP010000270.1:0-2287 GCA_963597295.1 Paratractidigestivibacter sp.
TTACAATCCGGCAGACTTGCGCGCAGACGATGTGACGGAAGCCGTTAAGGCGGACTCGCCCGCGGTCGACGTGCCCGCTGCCCCGGCGACTTCAGCTGCTGCGACGGCTACCGCTGCAGCTGCCCCAGCCGCCCCGGTGGCCCCCGGCGTGCCCGGCAACCCCTTTGGCCGCCAGGCCGAACGCAGCCCGCGCGACGTGCAGGCGCGCGCGGTCAGCATCGAGACCACCGACAAGCTGCTTGCCGCCGATGCGCGCAAGCTACGCCGCAAGGTGGCGCTCAGCATGGTCGTGTTGGCCGTCGTTACCTATCTTGGCCTGGGCATCTACGGCGCGGACCCAGGTTGGGGCCTGCATTACCAGGTGTTCAGCCCCATCGACGTTGCCGTGGCCATCGGTGAGCACATCTACAACTTCATCGCCGGCTTCGGCTTGCTTCCGGCGCACGACGTGTCCATGTACTACGCCACGTGGCCGCTCTACTGCGCCATCGGCGACAGATTCGGCGTGCTGTTCATCACCATCGTGTGCGCCGTGCTGCTGGCGGTGTCGGGCATGCTGTACCAAAACGTGTTCAAGAACCCCATCGCCGGCCCGGGCATGCTCGGCGTGTCCTCCGGCGTGACGCTCGGCAACACGTTGCTCGTCTACTTCTGGGGCGCGAACGCGCTTGGCCTCACCACCGAACGCTACGCGATGTGCTACGGCTTCGGTGCAGCCATTCTGGCGTTCGTCATACTGGCCGGGCGCAAGCTTTCCGGCAAGGGCAAGCCGTTCGACATTGTCACCATGCTGCTCATCGGTTCTATCCTGTCGCAGCTGGTTGGTTTCATCTCCACGTATCTGACCATGTTCGTTATGGATCCGGACATGCTGGCGCTCTATCAGACGCTCTCGCAGATGCTCACGGTCGACACGTCCATCGTGTCGTATTTGTGCCTGGGCGTGGCCTGCGTGGTGTCGCTCGTGCCCATATGGGTGCTGCGATTCCGCCTGAACGTGCTCGCGTTCGACGAGCAGGAGGTGCGCCTTTTGGGCGTGAACATGCTGGGCATCCGCGCCGTCGCGCTCATCTGCGGCGCCATCATGATATTGGCTGCGCAAATTCACATCGGCGCCGTGTCGATGGTCACGCTCATCGTGCCCTTCATCGCGCGTAACTGGTTCGGCTGCGAATCGCGCAAGCAGCTCATCGGCAGCATCTGCGTGTCGACGGTGCTGCTGGTGGCGTGTCGTTGCATCGTCGATCTCATCCCGTTCGTCGGCGACGGCATCGGCATCGGCAGCGCGGTTTCCGTCGTGGCGCTGCCGCTATTCCTATTGATTATGGCCAAGCATATGAGAGGCTGGGAGTAAATGAGGCTAGAACTTAAGGACGTAGCCATCGGCTACGATCGCAATCATCCTATTCAGCGCATGGTTAACTTCACCGTGGAGGGCGGGCAGGTTTGCTGCGTGCTCGGCCCGAACGGCTGCGGCAAAACCACGCTGGTGAAAACTATTCTGGGCATGGTGCCGCTCATTAGCGGGCGCATCACTCTCGACGGTGACGATGTGACCCGTTGGAGCGCGCGCCGCTTATCCGACACCATGGCCTACGTGGCGCAGAAGCATGACCAGCCGTTTCCGTTTCAGGTGAAGGACGTGGTTATGCTCGGCCGCGTGAACAAGGTCGGCGGGGTGTCGGGCCAGCCTACGGCAGACGACTGGTCCATCGTAGACAACGCGATGCATGACATGGGCATTTGGCACCTGCGCGACGCGCCCTACAGCGACATCTCCGGCGGTGAGCTGCAGATGGTTATGTTCGCCCGCGCCCTGGCGCAGGAGCCCGAGATGCTTATCTTGGACGAGCCGACTGCCGCGCTCGACTACGGCAATGCTGTCCGAGTGATTTCGAAGGTGCGCAAGCTCGCGCGCATGGGCTTCGCCGTGGTCATGATCACGCACAATCCCGACCACGCCTTCATGACCGGGGCGAACGTGGCGCTGTTCACCAAGAATCAGCCCATGCGCTTTGGCACGGCGAACCAGATCATCACGCGCAGCAACATCAAGGACGCCTATGGCATCGGGGTGAAGCTGGTCGAATTCACGCACGACAACAACTTCACCATGCGCATGTGCGCGCCGGAGTTCGAGGACGAGGAATGACGGATCGCGGCCAGCGACGGCCAGCGACGGCCGCGGCGGCTCGCCGCATGAGTTAGGAAACAACGGGGCCTTACGGGAAAAGTTTTCGAGGCGGCCCGATTCATATAGCTAGGCAAGTACCGAAGAAAGGTAGTT
>CAVBPP010000271.1:0-2278 GCA_963597295.1 Paratractidigestivibacter sp.
TGATCAACGGTTCGAATCCCCTGGGCTTGTGGCGGCAACAAAAAAGCCCGGGTGATCCGGGCTTATACGTTGCTGGCGGAGGAAGTAGGATTCGAACCCACGGAACCTTGCGGCTCAACAGTTTTCAAGACTGCCGCCTTCAACCACTCGGCCATTCCTCCGGATGTTGCGGCAACGCTGCTAAAGCGTTGCGCGAAGCAGCAAAAGGATACCATATAATGCGAACCATGAATGACGAAGAATACATGGACATGGCGCTTGCCGAAGCGCGGCGTGCGGCCGATATGGAAGAGGTTCCTATCGGCGCTGTCGTCGTGTATCACCCGATCGACCCGGCCACTCGTCGCCCGTTGGCCGAGCCTCGCGTTATCGCGCGCGCTTGCAACGTACGGGAGTCACAGCAGGATCCGGCAGGCCATGCGGAGTTTGTGGCGTTGAAACAGGCGGCGCGAGAGCTAGGCGTTTGGCGGCTGACGGGTTGCACCGTTTACGTAACGCTTGAGCCTTGCATCATGTGCGCCGGCCTTATGCATCAGGCGCGTATCGACAGGTGCGTGTATGGCGCCTCCGATCAGAAAGCCGGCGCGTTGGGGACACTGTATTCGGTGCACTCCGACGAACGCCTTAACCATAATTTTGAAGTGACGCCTGGGGTGCGCGCCGAGCAATGCGTCGCATTGCTGAAAGAATTCTTCGCAGCTAGAAGAAAGAAACGAACGGAGCGAAAATGACTTCCGACCTGCATGAACAGAAGAATGTTTCACGTGAAACCGACCCTAATAGAGTCGACATGCTTGATGTGGCGCGCGTAGCTCAGGCAACTGATGCGCGTGAGTTCGCCCTGCCCGGATCCATCAAGGTGGTTGCTCCGGCTAAGGTGAATCTGCTGCTGAACATTAAGGGAAAACGCTCCGATGGGTATCACGAGGTTGATACGGTGCTGCATGCTTTGATGCTGCATGACGTGCTGTTGATGAAGAAAATCGCCGGAACGGGCAACCCGGTGCAGTTGACGTCTCGCAGCTTTGAGGGCTTGCTCCCGCTCGACGTTGAGCCAGAGAAAAATATCGTTTGGAAGGCCATCGTCCGTTTGGCTGAGGCTCTTGACCGCAAGCTAGGGGAAGAAGAGACCATTCGCGTTCATTTGGAAAAGCATATCCCGGCGCAGGCGGGCATGGGCGGAGGGTCGTCCGATGCGGCCGCGGCGCTGGTGGGCGCGGCGAAGCTTTGGGGCGTATCCCCTACCGATGAGCGATTGGAGCAGGTTGCCGCGGGTCTTGGAGCCGATGTGGCGTTCTTCCTTCGCGGTGGCTGCGCGTCTTATAACGGCGTGGGAGAGCATTTCGTGAAGGCGCTTGCCCCCATGCATGGGTTTTTGGCCATTGTGAAGCCTGAGGGCGGCGTGTCGACGCCCGCTTCTTATGCAGCCTTCGATGCGGATCCGGTTGCCATTCCCGAAGCCGATGTGGCGGCTGCTCTGGCGGCCGAAGCGGGCAGCGACGTTCCGCTTCGCAACAACATGGCGAAGGCGTCAGAGAGCTTGCTGCCTGAAATCGCGGAGGTTCGCCGGTGGCTGGAGTCGCGCCCCGGCGTTCAAGCGGCCATGATGTCCGGAAGCGGTGCCGCCGTGTTCGCCGTGTGCGAGAGCTTTAACGCTGCTGCCAACGTGGTATCGCAAGCCCAAGGCAAGGGTTGGTGGGCGCGAACGACGACGTTCGGCCCGCTTCGCGCGGCCGTCACGCCGCGCTAGCGAATGCCTGCTGCGCACCGAATCCGTTTGGGGAATGATTCCGAAAGTGAGGGGATAGCGAATGTTCGTTAGGCTGTTCAGGGCTATTCCTCTGTTCGCATTGATGGCGGTTGTGGCCGGAGTTGTGTATGTGGTGGTTGCCTGGAGGGAATCGCCAACGCGCGCGAAGGAAATTCTCATTAAGGTGTTCATCGTCTTGACGGGCGTGCTGACGTCATTCTTTGCGCTGGCGAGTCTGTATGCATTGGCCGATAAGAACCCTGACGTGCTTGATTTGTTCCTGACGTTTTTGATCGTCGCTGCGGTGGCGCTGGCTATTACGCTGATTTGCCGAGCGGTGTTCCTGAAGAACCACCCCTCTTATAAGCAGAAGCCGACTCCAGCGCACGTGATTCGCCGCTGGCCATGGAGGAGGCGCTAGGCTCGAATCCACTCAGTTTGCCAGGGCAACAAAAAAGCCCGGCGAACCGGGCGGTAGTGTGCCGAATGTTGGTGTGCAGGCTGCCAACACCTTTAGAATCTTGCCTG
>CAVBPP010000272.1:0-2242 GCA_963597295.1 Paratractidigestivibacter sp.
AGCTACAACCACGGCGCGAAGAACCACGCCGAGCTGTCCGGACTGTTGAAGAAGAGCCTGGGAATCATCGCCGTGGCGGGCGTCGTGCTGACCGCATTGGCGCTGCTGCTCGGTCGACCTGCGGCGATGCTGTTCGTCGGCTACGACCAAGGCGTCACCGACCTGACGGCTCACGCGCTTTCCATCTACTCGTACGTGTTCCTGCTGATGGGCTTCAGCATCTTCGGCTCGGCGTTCTTCACGGCGCTCAACAACGGCCTGGTGTCGGCGCTCATATCCTTCCTGCGCACGCTCGTCTTCGAATGCGGAGCCATCATGATCCTGCCGATGTTCTTTGGCGAAATGGGAATCTGGTCGTCGATCATCGTGGCCGAATGCATGTCCGTGGCCATCACGGCCGTGTTTCTGGTGGCGCTGCGCGAGCATTACCACTACGCATAAAATTGTGTCGCGCTTCGCGCTCTCAAGTAATGTTCGAGCTTTCGCTCGAACCTACGAATTAGAGCAGGCTGTGCACGATGTCCGAAAGATTTTCGTGGGGGTGAGCGAAAGCTCGCCCCTCAATAGGGAGCCCGAAGGGCGACGCCTTCTTCCCCCGGAACCCCAACATTCCCGTTAATTTCCGATTACAACGCTTCCGTTTGGGCGTAGAATACTGCTTTCCTCAATTGGCGGAGAGAAGGGACGTGCCCATGCAGCATTCCATTGAGGACATCGAGTACGCGGAGTACCTGTTCGACCGTTTTTACGGCATCGGAGCGTGCGAGGCGGGCGGCGTGACGCGCCTGGGATACACCGAGGTGGAAGACCAGATGCATGCGGCGTTTTGCGCGCTGGGGGCCGAAAAGGGCTTCGCCAACCACGCCGACGAGGTGGGCAACACGTACCTGACGCGCCCGGGTTACGACGATTCAGAGCCGTATTACCTGATCGGATCCCATTTGGATTCGGTTATCGAAGGCGGCCGCTACGACGGCGTCGCGGGCGTTATCGCGGGCCTTATGATCTTAAGCTGGGCCGAACGCGACGGCCTGCGCCTTCCCATCCGAGTTGGCGCCATGCGTTGCGAGGAATCCAGCAACTTCGGCCGCGCTACCATTGGCAGCGGCCTCATCACCAAGGAAATCTACAAGCACGATATCGGCGAGGCCGTCAACAAGCAGGGCGAAACGCTGCACGAGGTGTTCGAGCGCCGCGGGCTGAATTTGCATCCGGCGCGCATCCAAGGCGTTCGCGAATACCTGGAACTTCACATTGAGCAGGGAAAAGTGCTGGAAGAATATGGCGATGCGGTAGGTATCGTGTCCACCATCGCCGGGCCGCGCCGCTTCAAGGTGCACGTGCATGGCAGCGCTGAGCATTCCGGCGCAACCCCCATGGGCATGCGCGCCGATGCACTGGCCGCCGCGGCCGAGATAATCCTGGAAATCGAGGAAATCGGCAAATCGGAGGCCATGTATCAGTCCGTCGCCACCGTCGGCGTGGTGACGAACCATCCCAACGCGCTCAACGTCATCCCCGGCGAGGTTGAGCTGGGTGTGGACATGCGCGGCATCAGCACCGATAGCCTCGATCGCATGGAGGCACGCTTGAAGGCGGCCTGCACACGCATCTGCGACAAGCGCCGCCTGACGTACTTCCGCGAGAAAACCTCCGACATTCCGCCCATTGAAATGTCCGCTGACCTGCAGCAAAAGCTGCTAGCGGCCGCAAAGGGGCTTCATATTCCGCACCGATCGATGATATCGGGCGCCGGCCACGACGCCATGTCGTTCGCACATATTTGCGATACGGCAATGGTCTTCATCCCGTGCGTGAAGGGAATCAGTCATAATAAGAAGGAATTCACGACCATCGAATCTATCCTGGACGGCGCGATGGTCATGTACGCGCATTTGAAGGAGGAAGCGCTGTGATTCTGGTGAAGGATGGCCGCGTCATCGACCCGGCAAGCGGCACCGACGATGTGCTTGACCTGGTGTTAGACGGCGGCAAGGTGACCAAGGTTGGCAAGTACCAGCGCTCGGAGGACTACGAGCGGATCATCGAGGCGAAGGGCTGCGTGGTGGCACCGGGGCTGGTGGACGTCCACGTGCACTTCCGCGACCCGGGCTTCACGGAGAAGGAAACCATTGCAACCGGCGCGGCCTCGGCTGCGGCCGGCGGCTTTACCACGGTCGTGTGCATGGCGAACACCTCGCCGGCGGTGGACAACCTGGAAACGCTGCAGTACGTGTTGGAT
>CAVBPP010000273.1:0-2225 GCA_963597295.1 Paratractidigestivibacter sp.
TCACCATGGTGGTCTTGCTCGCGCCCTTCGTCGTCCTGCTGGTTTCGCGTCTGCCTCGCGCCACAAAGCTGTCCGGCCGCTCGCTTGTGCTTGCCCGTGTCGGAGCGGGCGCGGTTGCGGCGGTCGCCATCGTGTGCATTTGGGTCGCGCTGTACAAGGCACCGTTTTTGCAGTCGGTGATCACCCACCTTTGGTATGTTGAGAAAACGCGCCTTCAGGCGCTTTTGAGCTTGCTGACGTTACGTTTCGAGGCCGATTCGGGTGGGCAGATACCGCTGGCCCTCGTTTTGCTTGCGGGCGTTCTTTTCGCCTTGCGAGATCGCCGTTATCTCTGGCTCGTGTTCTCGTTTGCCATCGCGGGTTTCATTTACGTGATCGCCGCGTCAAGCGATGGCGAGCTGCAGCATATTTTCGCCGGCTTTTGGTACGGCGACCGTTGGCGTTGCGCTGCCATGTGCGCCCTTGCCGGCATTCCGCTGGCGTCGCTTGGTTTGAGCGCCATCCCCGGAGCAATTTTGGCTTTGGTCGATCGGGTGCGCGGCGGCCGTGGCGATGCGAAGCTTGCTTGCGCATCGGGCGCTCGGTCGTGCAAGGTCGTCGTCGGCTCTCTGGCTTCTGTGGCGCTCGTTGCGCTGTGCGTGGTGCAGTTCGGTACTGGGTCTGGAAGCGCTTTCGATTCCAACGCATTCGCTTTCACGGTCGGTCAGATACGGGATTATTCGCAGAAAACCATTTATGCGGAAGAGGAATCTGCCTTCGTTGAAAAGGCCAAGCAGATTGTGGGATCCGACGAGCTTGTGGTCAACGTGCCGGAAGACGGGTCGGCGTTTTCCTACCCGATAGATGGCCTGCGAACTTATTATCGAGTCACGCGCACGTATGGCGGCGATTCCGAGACGCCTGAGAGCAAGCAGATTCGAACCGGTCTTTATAAGATAGCGACGGATGATTCCGTCAAGCAGGCCGTTAAGGCTGTTGGGGCTCGATATGTGCTGCAACTTGATCAGGGCGAGCCCGAAGCGATAAGCCCTCATTTCTTCACTTACGAGACGGGCGAGATTTGGCAGGGAATCGACAGCATTCGCGACGACACCCCCGGTTTCGAGGTTGTCCTTTCCGAAGGGGACATGAGGCTGTATAAGATTACTGCTGTTGAATAGGTAAAGCCCCGCGTGGGGTGGGGGCGCGGCCTTCTGCGCCTTGTCAGGTTTCGGCGCCGCGCCGCCGCGCTTGCGCTGGCTTTGTCGCTAGCGTGTGCGTTCTTGGGGCATTATGCGGCCGCACGGCCGTATTCGTGGCAGGGTGGAGTAAACTTACCTGGATAATGCTTTGCATGATTTGTATTCGCGACGATTCGGAATGGGGAAAGTTTCCGTATGAGCGAGCAGCGCATATTGGCCGTCATTCCGGCTTACAACGAGCAGGACAACATCGTCTCCACGATCGAGGACCTGCGCAATAACGCTCCGGGCATCGATTACGTCGTCGTCAACGACGGTTCGCGCGACCGCACTCTGGCCATTTGTCAGGAGCGCGGCTACAACTACGTGAACCTGCCGGTGAATTTGGGGCTTGCCGGCGCGTTCCAGGCGGGCATGAAATACGCCTACGAGCACGATTACGACTACGCCATTCAGTTCGACGCCGACGGCCAGCATTCGGCGGCTTACATCGACAACATGGTTGAGGAAGCGCAGAGCGCTCATGCCAGCATCGTCATCGGCAGCCGCTTCGCCCATACGAAAAAGCCCTTTTCGGCACGTATGGCGGGCAGCGCCCTCATTACGGCGATGATTCTCGTCACCACGCGCAAGCGCATCCAAGACCCCACGAGCGGCATGCGCCTGTTCGACCGCAAGATGATATCCATCCTGGCTAACGAATCCGACTTCGGGCCCGAGCCCGACACCGTGTCGCTGCTGATGCGCTGGGGGTACAAGGTGTCCGAGGTGCAGGTGGAGATGCGCGAGCGCACGGCCGGCGAGAGCTATCTGAATTTCACGAAATCCGTTCTGTATATGCTTCGCATGTCCATTTCCATCCTGTTGGTGCAGTGGTTTAGGAGGAAGAAATGAGCTTGCTGTTCAGAGTCACGCTGCTTGTTTGCGCGCTGTTGGCGTTCGTCCTCATCCTGCGCAAAATCCGCCGCTCCGAGGTCACCATCGCCGATTCGACGTTCTGGTTCCTGTTCGCCCTGAGCCTGGTGCTTATGGGCGCTTTCTGGC
>CAVBPP010000274.1:0-2223 GCA_963597295.1 Paratractidigestivibacter sp.
CGGCGGCTGCGGCTGCGTCGCCGCCGGCGGCCTCGCGCTCGGCGGCGGCCTGCTCGAAGCGCTCGAAGCCGTTCGCGTCGATGTCGGCGATCATGTCGGCGTCGCCCTCGGCGGTCATGCGGCCGCGCACCAGCACATGCACGCGGTCGACGTCCACGTGCTCCAGGATGCGCGTGTTGTGCGTGATGATGACCATGGTGCCGTTGCAGCGGCGGCGGTACGCGTCCATGCCGCGGGACACGACGGAAAGCGCGTCCACGTCAAGGCCCGAATCGGTTTCGTCAAGGAAGGCCAGCTTCGGCGCCAGCAGCAGAAGCTGCAGCATCTCGAGCTTCTTCTTTTCGCCGCCGGAAAAGCCCACGCCCAGCTCGCGGTCTAGGTAGGCCGGATCCATGTCCAGTTCCTCGGCAAGCTCGCGCACATGCTTGCGGAACTGCTTGCCCTTCATGTCGCCGATGCCCGGGCGACCTGCGGAAATGGCTCGCAGGAAGCTGCTCACCGGCACGCCGGGAATTTCCACCGGCGCCTGGAAGCTCAAAAACAGGCCCGCGTGCGAGCGTTTGTCCGTGGACAGGTTTGTGATATCCTGTCCATCGAACGTGATGGTGCCGCCGGTCACGGTGTATTCCGGGTCGCCCATCACCACGTGGCCCAGCGTCGATTTGCCGGCGCCGTTCGGCCCCATCAGCACGTGCGTTTCGCCCGCGCCAACGGCCAGGTCAACGTCATGCAGGATGGTTTTCTCGTCCACTGCGGCGGAAAGCCCGCTCACGCGCAGCAGCGTATTCTCGTCTGCCATGTTCTTTACCCCTTTTCAGATCGTGGCAAGGATCAAGTCTTGCTTAATCATATACGTTTGATAGGATTAAGATACCCGGTTGCGCTAAAATGTCAAGCCGCAACGGGGCTGTTGCGATACAATTCGCGGCATGTGCGAAAGATTGCCGTTTTCCCTGATGTTCTAGGTAGGACGGATTATTCGCAACCGAGTATGATGTGCATGTTTTAAGGGGGAAGCGGTGCTGATTTCGTCGAAGGGGCGCTATGCGCTTCGTTTGGCCGTTTGCATTGCGCAGGCGGGCGATGACGCGAAGGTGTCGTTGCGCGAGGTGGCGCAGCATGAGGAGCTTTCCCTGAAATATTTGGAGCAGATTGCGCGCCCGATGGTGGCGGCGGGGCTGCTGGCCAGCGTGCGCGGCAAGGGCGGCGGCTACAAGCTGGCTCGCGATCCGCACGACATTCTGGCGGGCGACGTGCTGCGCGCCGTGGAGGGCACAACGGTGCCCGTGACCTGCGCCGCCTTGGAGGGCCCCGAGCCGTGCCACCGAGCCAGCGTCTGCACAACGGTACGCTTCTGGGCGGGTCTTGACGAGGTGATCGAGCAGTACGTCGACGGCGTAACGGTAGCCGACCTAGCCGACGCCCCCCAACCACACGTGCAGCTGGCCGAATAGCTGCGGCGGGTGCAGTGAAGCGACTGGGCTGAAAGAGGCGATGCCGCGATAGTCGGCGATGTGGGGATAGAAATGAGGGGCATCTGCAGCTGTTTTGCAGTGAGCGGGGCATCCGTGGCTTCTATGCAGCGATGCTGCTCGTTATCAGGGGTAATGCAAGGATAGGTTTCTGTGGGGATAGATTTCGTAGGGTCGAGCAAGAGCTCGACCAGGACGCAGGCGAGCTTGGGGCGCCGGGGCCAATCCGGCCGACTAAATCGCTTACACGAGGTCATGTTGGCGGCCGAATGGATGCAATGACGGGAGATCATGGCCGCCTAAAGCCGACCACTGCAATCATTATTTCCTGACCAGGCGTTTTGTAACATTAGCTTTTCGCTCCAGATAAAAATTTGTCAAATCCTGCATCGTTTTTCAAGTTGCGCGGTGAATTTAGCCGCCCAAGGCTGTTTTTGGCGGGATTTCAACCCTCAAATGGACGCTGCGAAGGCCTTCGAGAGCACAAAACCCCAGATCGCGGTAACCTTTACCTAACAAAAAGCCATCTCAGTTACCGCGTAACTTGAAAAACGATGCAAGAAATCGCAAACTTCTCTCCAAAACGGCTTAAAGCGTTATCGCGCAATGTGTAATCAGGAACAAATGTTTGCTATAATTTGCCGCGCTAGGAAAGTCCAAGTGCGGGCAGAGCTTCTTTTGATAAGGAGTGATGCCTAGGGGATGCGGACGTTTCTTTGGACCGGCTATGCAGCCAGCCCCATTCGTCTAC
>CAVBPP010000275.1:0-2185 GCA_963597295.1 Paratractidigestivibacter sp.
GCTATATGGACAATATGACGCTTGCCGACGTGCTGGCCTTTGGGAAGGGCGAGTAACTTGGGTTGAGCCGCCGGCTACGAGCGGCGATTTTGAGATTGAGGCGCCCCTTGGGTTCATGACGAACCTGAGGGGCTTTTTCGTTGCCGGCTGTGCGGAGACGCGGGCTTGTGCGCGAATGGTGAAGGCTTTCTGGTGGCAGGCGAATGGCTGGCTGGATCGCGCGGGCTTGTGACCTGGGATGCCGGGTTTTTGCTAAGTAGGTGCTGGGTTTTTGCCGGGTTAGGCGAGGTTTGCTTCTTCTTGTCAATTGGGATCGGGAAAGCTGCTATACTAACAAATTAGAACAACTGTACGTTTCATGAATGGCCGGTGCGCAAGACCATGCGCGGCCGGTGGCTGGCGGTTTTCAAGGAAGGTGCGCGATGATCGACGAGATTCAGGTTCGCAACGTTGCGCTTATTAGGCAGGCGACGCTTTCACCGGCTTCGGGCATGACGGTTCTGACCGGCGAGACCGGCGCGGGAAAAACGGCATTGCTCTCGGCGCTGAAGCTGCTGATGGGAGGCCGTGCGGATAAAGGTTGCGTGCGCGATGGGGAAGCGGCGCTGGAGGTTTCCGGACGATTTTTCGGTATGGCTGGCTGTTTGGGGGCTGTGGAGGCTGACGATGCTGGTGACGTTGACGTGGCCGGGGGCGACGGCCCTGGTGACGCCGACGGGGCCGGGGCTGCGGGCGCGGGCGGACTTGATCCGGTCGCGTTCGATGAAGCGGCTGATGAGCTGGTGGTTGCCAGGCGCGTCGGCGTAGATGGGCGGTCTCGCGCCAAGATTGACGGGCACATGGCGAGCGTCCGTGAGCTTGCCGAGCGGGTTGCCCCTGCGGTGGATTTGTGCGGGCAGCACGATCAGCAGCAGCTGCTTCGTTCTGCTACGCATGTGGGTATGCTGGATGCGTGGGCGGTCGATTCTGTGGCTGAACCGTTTGCGGAGTATAAGCAAGCGTTTACGCAGGCCAATCGTGCGGCGCTGGAATTGAAACGCGTGCAGGAGGCCGGCGAGGCGTCGTCGGCGAAGCTTGACGAGGCTCGCTTCACTTTGAAGCGCATCGACGAGATTTCGCCTGTCGAAGGGGAGTTCGAGGAGCTTTCGGCGAACCTTTCGCGCGCAGAGAACGCCGAGGCGCTGGCTGTGGCAGCTAACGGTGCTTATGAGGCGCTCGGGGGTGAAGGCGGCGCGATCGACAAGCTGAACGAGGCGGCTTCCGCGCTAGCGGACGGAGGACGCTACGATGAAGAGCTGGCGGCTCTGGCTGATTCTTTGCGCGAGGTCGGTTATGTGCTGGAGGATGTTTCGCGGTCGTCTTGCGATTTTCGCGATGGGATAGATTTCGATGCGGGTGAATTGATTGTTGCGCAGGAGCGCATGAGCGCGCTGCAGGGCATTTTGCGAGCGTATGGCCCGCGTATGGAAGACGTTTTCGCAGCTAGGGAAGCTGCGGCCGATTTGGTTTCGATGGTGGACGATGCCGGCGCGCGCGAGCGCGAGGCGCAGGAGGCGCTAGATGCCGCCGAGCAGGCGCTGGCCGGTGCGGCCGAGCGGCTGCACGAGGTGCGTGCTGCCGCAGGGCCCGCTTTCGCGGAAGCGGTGACGGGGCAGATGGGCCGCTTGGAGATGGCGGGCGCCGAATTGCTTTGCCGCGTGGATATGCAGCCGCGTACTTCCTGGACGGCAATGGGGCCATCGGCGGTCGAGTTCGAGTTCAGGCCTGGCTCGGGCATGCAGCCGCGTCCGCTCGCGCGCATTGCGTCGGGCGGCGAGGTGAGCCGCGTCATGCTGGCCATGAAGGTTGTGCTGGGGCAGGCGGACAACGTGGACACGTTGGTGTTCGATGAGGTGGATGCGGGTGTCGGCGGGTCTACCGCAAATGCCTTGGCCGAGGTGCTTGATGATTTGGCGAAAACGCATCAGGTGATTGTGGTGACGCATCTGGCTCAGGTGGCGGTGCGAGCGCAGGCGCACTACGTCGTGAGCAAAGTTGAGGCGGCGGATGGCAAGCCCGAAACGCAGCTTTCCCTGCTTGAGTGGGATGAACGCCCGACTGAGATTGCCCGTATGCTTTCGGGCGATGCGACGGAGGCATCGCTTGCGCATGCGCGCGAGATGCTTGAGGCGGCGAAGGCGTAAGG
>CAVBPP010000276.1:0-2174 GCA_963597295.1 Paratractidigestivibacter sp.
GTCTTAACGTTGCCGACGGGGGTCTCCGCGTCGACCTTAAGGGCGTTGTAGATTGCCGGCATGCAACCCTCGTCGAACTCGACGTCGACGACGGGGCCGATGACTCGGACGATGCGCCCAATGTTCTGGTTGTTTTCGCTCATCGTCTTTACTCTTCCTTCTTCTGGGCCGCAGCGCCGGCAACGATCTCAGTGAGCTCGGTGGTGATGGCGCCCTGGCGAGCACGGTTGTACTGACGCTGCAGGGTGTTCGAAATCTCAGTTGCGTTGTCGGTGGCCGACTTCATGGCCTTGCGACGGGCACCCTGCTCACCGGCAGCCGAGTCGATCAGAGCGTGGTAGACCATGGTCTCGACATATGCGGGAAGCAGCTTGCCGAGAACCGCGGCTTCGTTCGGCTCGAAGTCGAACGTCGCCTGGGCCTCGCCCTCGGCAGGAGTCGGGAGCGAGCTCACGTCGATGGGAAGAATCTGCTCGACGCGAGGGGTCTGGTCTGCCGCGTTGCGCATATGGTTGTAGAACACCAGCACTTCGTCAACCTGGCCCGTGGCGTATTGCTCGCGCACGTAGGAAGCGATGCGGTCTGCCTCATCGAACGTCGGGTCGGCCGAAAGCCCTGCGAACTGCATCTCGGCGGCGACACCTCGGTAAGTGAAGTAACCGACGGCCTTTTTGCCGCAGAGGATGAAGTCCGTCTCGATACCCTGCGCCGCGTACTCCTTCGCCTTTTTCTCGGCGGGACGGAGCACCTGGGTGTTGAAGGCGCCAGCCAAGCCGCGGTCAGAGGAGACCACGACAAAGATGGCGTGCTTCTTCTCGGCATGGGTCTCGAGAAGGGGGTGCGAACCCTCGCCGCCTTTGCCGGCGAGGTTGCCCAACATCTCCAACATTGCCTCGGAGTACGGGGTCGCCGCCACGACACGGTCAGTGGCCTTGCGGATCTTGGCGGTAGCCACCATTTCCATGGTGCGCGTGATCTGCTTGGTGCTCTTGACCGAAGTGATTCGCTTCTTGATGTCGCGGAGGTTGGCCATGGCTACACCTGGCTTTCGGCAACGAACTGCTCGTGATACGCCTTGATGGCCTCGCTCATCTTAGCGGCGAGCTCGTCGCTGACCTTGCCGGCCTTGATCTGAGCGTTGAACTCGGGGTGCGTGGCATGGATGTGCTCGAGCAGGCCCTTGCGGAACGGGACGACCTGTTCGACCTTGAGGTCGTCGAGGAAGCCCTTGACGCCCGCGAAGATCGAAATGACCTGATCGGCAACGTCCATCGGCTGGTAGCGGCCCTGCTTGAGAAGCTCGGTCATGCGGGAGCCGCGGGTAAGCGCGTCCTGCGTGGCCTTGTCGAGGTCGCTGCCGAACTGGGTGAACGCCTTGAGCTCACGATAGGAGGCCAGGTCGAGTCGCAGGTTGCCCGCGAACTGCTTCATGGCCTTGATCTGAGCGGAACCGCCGACGCGGGAGACCGACAGACCGACGTCGACAGCGGGGCGCTGGCCCTGGAAGAACATGTCGGTCTGAAGGAAGATCTGGCCGTCGGTGATCGAGATGACGTTCGTCGGGATGTAGGCGGAGATGTCGCCGGCCTGCGTCTCGATGATCGGGAGCGCGGTGAGCGAGCCGGAGCCGTTGGCCTCGTTCAGCTTGACCGCGCGCTCGAGGAGCCGCGAGTGCAGGTAGAAGATGTCGCCGGGGTACGCTTCGCGTCCCGGGGGACGGTCGAGGGTAAGCGACATCTGACGATAGGCGACGGCCTGCTTCGAAAGGTCGTCGTAGACGCAGAGCACGTGGCCGCCGGGGTTCTCGGCGTTCGCGGGCTTACCGTCCTTGCCGTTGTACATAAAGTACTCGCCGATGGCGGCGCCGGCCATAGGAGCGATGAACTGCATAGGCGCGGCGTCGGAAGCGGACGCGGACACGATGACCGTGTACTCAAGCGCGCCGTACTTCTCGAGCGTCTCGCGGATGGCCGCCACCGTCGAGGCCTTCTGGCCGATGGCGACGTACACGCAGATCATGTTCTCGTTCTTCTGGTTGATGATCGTGTCGATGCCGATGGCCGACTTGCCGGTCTTGCGGTCGCCAATGATGAGCTCGCGCTGGCCGCGGCCGATCGGGATCATCGAGTCGATTGCGAGCAGGCCGGTCTGGACGGGCTCGCAAACGCCCTTAC
>CAVBPP010000277.1:0-2173 GCA_963597295.1 Paratractidigestivibacter sp.
GTGCACAGCGAATCGACGAACTCGGCCGCGCGCACCCAAGCCGATTCGTCGTCGGCGACGCAGCGGTCGGTCAGAAACTCCGCATTGCCATCTTCGATGATGCGGTCGTACATGCGATTGATCGCCTGCGACGCGTTGATGCCCTCGCGCTGCAAAACCAGCGCCCCACGTCGCTTTTTACCTGGGGCCATGCGCCCCGTGACCATAGCTTCGCCCACGGCTAAACCTCCTATTCCGAGTCTTCTTTCCATTGTACAACACTTTTCGTACAACATCAATACCCAATTCAACTTTTTTCCAAACAATTTTGCGAACCGGATGCCGCTTCATCTGGGAAAACGACACCAAAACGCAAAAAAGGGCGCCGACCGAAGTCGACGCCCTTCAAAGGCAAATTTCGTTGTTGCAGAAGGCTACTTGACCAGCTGAATCTTCTCGACGTCCTCACGGGAGGTTTCGCGATACAGAACCACGCGCTTGCCGATCACCTGGATAAGCTCGGCGCCGGTTTCGTCAGCCATCGTGCGGCCGGCCTCGGCGGCCTGGCTACCGGTTTCGCACAGCACGCTCACCTTGATCAGTTCGTGCGCCTCAAGATCGGCCTCAATCTGGTTCAGGACGTTGTTCGTGACGCCGTCCTTGCCTACCTGCAGAAGGGGCTTCAAGTTGTTCGCCATGCTGCGCAGCTGCCTGACCTGCTTACCGGTGATTGCCATGCGTGTTCGCTCGTTTCTTCGTAGGGCCCGCAATGGGGCGTTTGACAATGGGTTTCTGACAAGCATTTTACAACGCCGCCGCCCGCCGCGGCAGCCGCCCCACCCCACCCCCACGAACTTTCCGGGGGAAACGACATCTGGTAATGTCGCCCTCATAAACCCGCAATTGCAGCATCCGGCAAAAACCGCACATCTAAAGCAGATAGCCCACCGCAGAAGACAGTAACAACACCTATTTGCGGTCGATGGCACCCGAGCGAGCGGAGGTTCACACACCGCGCAAATGAGGAAAATCACTCAATATCACAATTCAAGCCGGCCTTCATGATTGCGTTTCTGCAGATCAGAGCCCTACAGAATTTTCCCTAAAAACCCAACTCTCAAACTACCTGGGGTTTCGTTTCAGAGTTTTAGAATGTCGCTTGCGGCTGCCTATAGCGAAACGGGAACCGGCGCCGGGTTCTCTTCGACGAATCGCTCCAGCGTTGTGAGCTCGCCGGGGCCGTAAATGCTCGCGAATGCTTCCGGGCACAGCCGCTTTAGCAAACTTAGAGCCTCGAAATCGATCAGCTTCGGCGAGAGGTTGTCGGTTCCTGGGTTGAATAGCCTTTCGTTATGGGCGACTCTGTTTCTTAGCTTGTTGATGCGCTCTATCTGGAGGTTGAGGGTCGCGCGATCGGTTCCTGACGGCCATGCATGGTGCAAGTAGGGAATCCAGAGGTCGCGTTCCCTGCTTCTGTCGGTCATATGCGCCCAGAAACCAAGCATTAAGCTGGAAACAACCTGGTCGGGATTGGATGAGTTGTGGGCGCGGCCTTTGGCGTCGTTTATGGCGCGGCGGTTCACCAGGTTAACGTCTCGAAGGATTTTCGCCTTGCTCTTGCGCATGATAGGGCGAATCACGGGGGAGTCTTCGTCGTAGAGCCAATGTTCGGTACCTGAGAAGCGTTGGCGAAGCACGCGATCGTACGAGTTGCGCAGGGCGAGTTCGAAGTGCGCTATGTCGCCCATGAGCGATTGCCCGAGCTTCAGGTTCCATTCGTGAAGCTGAAGAGCCAAATCGGGATCGTCTTCGCATAGGCGCAGGTAGGACTCAAAACGAGATTCGGAAAGCCAGCCTTTGGCCCACACGCGGGTTTCCTCGTTGCTCGTCACGGCGCCCCTCTCCCGACTGGGTTTGAATATAAATTTAGGCCCGGTGACTTGAATCAGCGGTCATCCCGGGCCCATCGAATCACAGTATATCCGCTAAGCGCTTAAATCGGTAATGGAGATTCGGTAACGAAATGGTCGGCGGTGCACGATTGCCATAATCGCCGATGTGACGCATACCTCATCGGTAAGGAAATACCCTGGACGGTTTTGCGGCTAAAGCGCTCGTGTTCATTGATCGGGAGGTGCAGACTTTGATAGTTTTTTCCTCTAGCATGAGCCTCACGGGAGCTCATCTTCGAGGA
>CAVBPP010000278.1:0-2164 GCA_963597295.1 Paratractidigestivibacter sp.
TGACTATCCAGCCTGCGATGGCGCCGCGCGGGTCGCGAAGCAGGTTGACGAAGAAATCGATTACGGGCATGAGCAGCGCCTTCCGTTCGTTGCTTTCCCGCGACGCCGGACGCGAACGCGGATTACCTACCGGCCGGCACATGTTCGCCGGCGCAAAAAGAGCACCCTGCATGGGGCGGGACGCTCGTCAGCGGTCCCTTATGGCTGCTTCCTCCCGGACCTGACCAGGTTCGGAACTTGGCGCCGCCCCGACCCATGCAAGATGCTCGTGATGACTTTTCGAGTATAGGATACTTTCGCCGCACGGCAGTCGACGTCAGGCGGCTGTTATGAAATGAACATACGCCGGGCGCAAACGGTCCGCAGGCGAGACGAAACGCGTGCCCAAGCCGCAAACTGCACCGCAGGCGAGACAGTCCCGCGCAAGCCGCTATTCCTGCGACAGCACCTTTTCCAACCCGCCGATCATGCAGGTGTTGGTGATGGCGGCAAGGTCATCCAGCGGCATGCTGGAATCGTTCAGCAGCCAGCGGCGATACACCGCGATGATGCCCGCGCAGAAAAACGACACGATATAGGGCAGGTACGGGTCCTCGCGCGAGATGCCCAGTGGGTTGTCGGCGACCAGCACCTCGACCAGACTGGCTTCCAAACGGTCGAGCACATCGGAGAGACTGATATGCGCAAGTACACGGCGACTTGCGTCCATATCGGGCGCCAGCGCGCGGGAAATGCCGCGAAACAGCGCCGCCACATCTATGCTGCGATCGGCCACCGAAAAGGCGCCGCGACAACGCTCGACCATGGCCTCGGCCTCGTCGTGAACGATTTCGTCAACCAACTGGCTTACCGATTCGTAATGCAGGTAGAACGTCTTGCGGTCGATGTCGGCCGCACGCGCGATGGATGCGATCGTGATCTTGTGGTAGTCCTGCTGCTCCATGAGCTTCAGGAACGCCTCGCGGATGGCCCTGCGCGTGCGCACGACGCGGCGGTCGGACGTGCGCGGGACGACGCCCTTCGCACAGATAGCGTTTACGTGATGTTTCGAATTGCTGCTCATGATGCTTCACCTTTCAGGTTACGCATAGATGCGCGCCTTGCAGGGCCAAAGCGCGGCGCATGGGATGGGTTTCACTCGTGTTATTGGACACTCCCTATTGTAATGGTTATTTATCCCCACTTGATGGAGAATAGGGCGTAAGTCCACGATGCGTTGAAATGAAGCGCGGCGCGAATCGGGCCTAGGCGCATCGACGGCGACCAGGCGACGATTCGCGCCAATCCCTTCCCCACCTGCGGCTATACGACTTGGAAGATGAAGAACTTCAGGTAGTTGGTCTCGGGGATGCCCCATACGATCGGGTGATCGGGCGCTTGCTGGCGCTCCTCTATTTGGCGAAGCTGCACGCCGGCGTCGTGCGCGGCCGAGGCCACCACGTGCTTGAAGCGATCGGTGTCCATGAAGTGGCTGCAGCTGCAAGTGGCCAGGTAGCCGCCTCGAGGCAGCAGCTTCATGGCACGGTAGTTGATCTCCTTGTAGCCGCGCGCCGCCTGGTTGATGGTCTTGCGGCTTTTGGTGAAGGCCGGCGGGTCAAGCACGATGAAGTCGTAGGTGCGGTCGCGCTTGGCGTCCAGTTCGGTCAGCAGATCGAACACATTCGCCGCCGTGAAATCCATCTTGCCCTCAAGGCCGTTGAGCTGGGCGTTCTTGTGCGCTTGATCGACGGCGAGCTGGCTTATGTCCACGGCGTTCACGTAGGCCGCCCCGCCCGACGCGGCGTTCAGGGCAAAGCTGCCCGTGTGCGTGAAGCAGTCGAGCACGTGCCTGCCGGCGGCCAGCTTGGCCACGGCGCGGCGGTTGTATTTCTGATCCAGGAAGAAGCCCGTCTTCTGGCCGTTTTCGAAATCAACCTGGTAGCGCACGCCGTTCTCGACGATCTCGGTTGACGTGGGGCCGAACGCCTCGGTGCCCGGAGCGCCCGGGGCAAGCGGGTCGAGCGAGGGGGCGGAGGTTTCGGCGGCAGCTGTTGCTTGCGCCGAATCGGCCTCGCTACCAGCGGATTCTCCGGCGCACGCGGCAGCGGCGCCCGTACCCGCCGCGCCCGCGAACCAGCCCGACGTCTGCTGCAGGCCCTCGAGTTTGCGCGTGGAGGCGTCGTTG
>CAVBPP010000279.1:0-2151 GCA_963597295.1 Paratractidigestivibacter sp.
CATGCTCTTGCTTGTTCAAATCGCTCATCGTTTCGCCTTTCTCGCCTTAGGCCCTTAGGCGATGCCCAGGCAATTGCGCACGGAAATGCGGCCGAACGCGCAGCATTCGCCCAGGTTGCCGCCGCCGTTGTACATGTTGCACCAAACGCTGCCGAACTCGCCCGCGCTGTACAGGTTGCCGATGGGCTCGCCGTCCAGGTTGATGATCTGGCCCTTCTCATTACGACGAGGACCGCCGTCGGTGTTGAGCATGGTGGCGGAGCAATGGCAGGCGTGGAACGGCGCCTTGGTGATGGCGGTGAGGGTTTTCGCCGGGCGGAAGAATGCCGGGTCGTAACCGTCCGCGCAGTACTGGTTCCAGCGGTTGACGGTGTCGACCAGCTCGGTTTTGTTGATGCCGGCCTTGTCGGCAAGTTCCTCGATGGAATCCGCGGTGTAGCCGTAGCCTTCGCTGGAGGGGTCGAAGTTCGGCGCCGTCGAGGACGCCATCATGTTCGTATGGCCATCGTCGTCCAGGATGTACCAGGTGTCCTTCGGCATGGGCAGATGCGGCCATTCGCCGCCGAACTGCATGTGCCCATGTCGGCTGCCCACATTGATGTCCAACGGGTTCTTGTCGATGACTTCCCAGTCGTGCTCGTGGTCGGAATCCCAGTCCATGAAGAAGCGGCGGCCGTTCGGCGCCACGGTAATGCCGAACTTCTTGGGGGTGCGCATGGTAACGTCCTCGCCCTTGATGGGGGACACGCTGGTCCAGAACCCGGCGCAGCTGTTCATATGCCACATATCCGCGCCGATGCGGCTGCAGATGTAGTGGCCGTCGCCCTCGTTCATGCGCCCGGCGATGCAGCGTGCCGTGGTCCCCGAAAGGTAGTCGGCGCGCATCTGGGCGTTGTTCTCAAAGCCGCCGCAGCACATGATGACGCCCTTTTCGGCCTTCACGTAAACGGTCTTGTTCTCGAACTCGTACACGCCGCCCAGCACGTTCTTCGTGGAGGGATCCTGCACCAGCGCCGTAAGGCGGGCGTTGAGCTTGTGATCGATGACGTTGGTGTTCTGCTGAACGACGCTGTACAGGAATTTGATCACGTGGTCGTTCTTCTCGCCCGCGAAGTGCAGGACGCCCAGGTTGTAGCCGTGCTCGAGCTCGGCGTATTCCGGGTAGCAGGTCTCGCCGCTGCCCACCTTGAAGTGCTCCTCGAACACAACGTCCTTCGCGTCGAAGCCCGGCAGCGATTCGAGCCATTTGCGGTTCTCGTGGATGCCCTCGGCGAACGCGTCGAGCACAGCGTCCGGCGTGTTGTCCATATCGCCGCGCAGCTCATAGAGGTACTTGCGGAAGCCCTCGGCATGCTCGTCGTCGGTCCACAGCACGCGCCCGGCGCTGAAGGGGCTGTCGCCGTCGCCCAGGGTAAGCGCGCCCTTCTCAAGCAGGATGCACTTGGCGCCGTTGCCCTCGGTGGCCACGGTCACGGCGCTCGCCATGCCCGCCAGGCCGCCGCCCACGATCAGCACGTCGGTGGTCTCATCCCATTCGATCTCGTCGACGGATTGCGCATTGTTGTTCTTATTCCCCTGCGAGCCGTGTGCGGAACATCCCCCGAGGGCGCCTGCGGCAGCCAGAGTGGCCACGGTCGCGCCGGCGGCCTTGATGAAGTTGCGGCGTGTGCTCGTAAGGTTCAAGTCGGTTAGGTTCGGGTCAGCCATGATTTCTTCCTCTCCTTAGATGGCCAATCGCGCTTTTGAAGCGGGCCCATCATGCGCGCTGCGCAGGGCGAAATCTCCACCCGCAGCGGGTGGAAGCGCTCACCTGTATCGGGTGAACCTTGCATTAGCGCAGGTCATTTGCTTGAATTGGAAACCCCAAACCTTGATTGCGGGGCAGTGCGAATCCGTGCTACCATCTGCGACCGAAAGAGGAGGTTTTTCATGATGCATGACAGGGCGCAATCAGACTGCGCGCAACCCGCTCGCGCTCATTTGGACGCGAATGCCGCGAAGGGACGGCTCGTCGTTGTGACGCCGCATCTGGGCATCGCCTGCCCGCTCGCATGGGCGTTCTGGATCAACGCGCAGGCAAGCGGGCCGCTCGATCAGCTGCCATGGTGCGTTTCCTATGCTTTGCTTGATCATAGCCAATGCAAGCAAAGC
>CAVBPP010000280.1:0-2144 GCA_963597295.1 Paratractidigestivibacter sp.
GGATGGAACATCGCCACGCCGATGCCGGATACCATCGCGGAGGTCAGCACCAGCCAGTAGTCGTCGACGTAGCCGATGCCGAAGATTCCGATACCCGCAAGCGCCACGCCGAGCGCCATGAACCACGGGCAGGCCTTCTTGTCGCCGATGCTGCCGAACAGCGGCTGGATAACCGCCGACGCTATATTCGCCGCGAACACCAGCATGGCCACCGACGTGTACGAGTAGCCGTTGTACATGACCAAAAACGGCAGGCACGCCGAAAGCGCGCCCTGGTTGATGTCCGTGCACAGGTGCCCCACCATGCACAGGTAGTTGACCAGCTTGTCTTCGCGTTTATTTAGGGCTATTTCGGCCACGGTGGTTCCTTGCTTCGGGAGTTATTCGTTGTTTTGATAGTTGGGATGCCGATAGTACTACAACGTTAACAACACAGCAAAAAGGCACCTCCCAGATGGGAAGCGCCTTTTTGTCAATCAATCAAATCTGCAGCGTTTACTCGGCAGCTCCGCCGGCGGCTCCGCTGCCAGCGCTGCCTCCGCCGGATACGCCGGCGTGACCCAGGTCGTAGTTCGTCAGCAGCAGCTCGGTGTCGCGCGCGATGGAATCGTGCTTGCGAGGCGCGGGAATCTCGCCCGAGCCCGCGGTGAACACCAGGCTCTCGCCGTCCTCGGCGGCGTCGGCTTGGATAACCGAGCCTGCCGTCCACTTCCCTTCCAAAATTTCCTCGGAAAGCGGGTCTTCCAGCAGACGCTGGATAGCGCGGCGCAGCGGACGGGCGCCGTACGCAGCATCGGTGCCCTCCTTCGCGATCACCTTGTAGGCGGCGTCGGTCAGGTTGATGGTCATCGTCTGCGCGATCAGGCGCTCGCGCAGGTCGGCCACCATCAGCTTCGCGATGTCGATGATCTGATCGTCGGTTAAGGACTTGAACACGATGATCTCGTCGATGCGGTTCAGGAATTCGGGCCTGAACAGCTTCTTCACTTCGCTCATCACGCGGCTCTTGATTTCCTTATCGGAAAGACCCGCCTTGCCCTCGCCGGAAAAGCCCAGCGTGGAAGGCGCTGCGATCTCGCGCGCGCCGACGTTCGACGTCATGATGATGACGGTGTTGCGGAAGTCGACCGTGCGACCCTGCGAGTCGGTCAGGCGGCCTTCCTCAAGAATCTGCAGCAGGATGTTGAACACATCCGGGTGCGCCTTCTCGATCTCGTCGAACAGCACCACCGAATACGGGCGCTGGCGAACGGCCTTGGTCAGCTGACCGCCCTCGTCGAAGCCAACGTAGCCCGGCGGCGACCCGACCAGGCGGCTGACCGAATGCTTTTCCATGTACTCGGACATATCGAAGCTGATGAGCGCCTCTTCGGAGTTGAACAGGAACTCGGCGAGCGCCTTGGAAAGCTCGGTTTTGCCCACGCCCGACGGGCCCAGGAAGATGAAGCTGCCGGAGGGGCGCTTCGGGTCCTTCAGGCCGGCGCGGCTGCGGCGGATGGCCTTCGACAGCGCGGTCACGGCCTCGGACTGGCCGATGACGCGCTCGTGCAGCACGCCTTCCATGCGCAGCAGCTTCTCGGTTTCGGCCTCGGTCAGGTTCGACACGGGCACGCCGGTGGTCATGGACACCACGTCAGCTATGTCCTGCACCGTGACCTGCTGGATCTTCTTCTGGGAATCTTCCTCCCACTTTTTTTCGGCCTCGGCGCGCTGCTCCTTCATCTGCGATTCCTCGTCGCGCAGCTTGGCGGCCTGCTCGAAGTCCTGCGCGGCGATGGCCTTGTCCTTGTCCGCGCGGATGCGGCGCAGCTTCTCGTCCATTTCAACGAGTTCCTTAGGCAGCGTCATGTTGCGGATGCGCATGCGCGCTCCGGCCTCGTCCATCACGTCGATGGCCTTATCGGGAAGGAAGCGGTCCTGGATGTAGCGGTCGGCCAGGCTGACGGCGGCCTCAAGCGCCTCGTCGGTGAAATGAACCTGGTGGTGCGCCTCATAGCGATCGCGCAGGCCCTCCATGATGCGCAGCGCCTGCTCTTCGTTGGGCTCGCCGACGTTGACGGGCTGGAAGCGGCGCTCGAGCGCGCTGTCCTTTTCCAAGTGCTTGCGGTATTCCTCGATGGTGGTCGCGCCGATGACCTGTATCT
>CAVBPP010000281.1:0-2111 GCA_963597295.1 Paratractidigestivibacter sp.
CAGGAATATCGCTTCCAGATCATCGACACCCCCGGCCACGTGGACTTCACCGCCGAGGTTGAGCGCTCCCTGCGCGTTCTCGACGGCACCGTCGCCGTGTTCGACGCCGTTGCAGGCGTGCAGCCGCAGTCCGAGACCGTTTGGCGTCAGGCCGAGCGTTACGGCGTGCCGCGCATCGCTTTCATCAACAAGTTCGACCGCGTCGGCGCCGACTTCGAGCATGCCATCCAGACCATGAAGGATCGTCTGAAGGCCAACGCCGTCGCAGCCCAGCTGCCGATGGGCGCCGAGGACAACTTCTGGGGCGTCATCGACCTGGTCACCATGACCGCTTGGGACTTCAAGGCCGACGACAAGGGCATGACCTACCCCGAGCCGATGGACGCCATCCCCGCCGAGTTCGCCGACGCCGCCGAGATCGCTCATCAGGAGCTGCTCGAGGCCGCCGCTGACTGCGACGACGATCTGATGGAAAAGGTCCTCATGGAGGAAGAGGTTTCCGTCGAGGAACTGAAGGCTGCTCTGCGCAAGGGCGTTATCGCCTGCCAGATCAACCCCGTGTTCGTGGGCTCCGCCTACAAGAACAAGGGTGTGCAGGAACTGCTCGACGCCGTCGTCGACTACCTGCCGGCCCCGGGCGACGTTCCGGCCATCAAGGGCGTCATCCCCGGCTCCGACGAGGAGGACAGCCGTCCTTCCGACCCGAAGGCTCCCTTCAGCGCGCTGGCGTTCAAGATCATGACCGACCCGTTCGTGGGCAAGCTGACCTACCTGCGCGTTTACTCCGGCAGCCTTGACGCCGGCTCCTACGTGATCAACGCCACGAAGGACAAGAAGGAGCGCATCGGCCGCCTTCTGCAGATGCACTCCAACCAGCGCGTGGACATCGACAAGTGCTCCGCCGGCGACATCGTTGCCGTCGTGGGCCTGAAGAACACCACCACCGGTGACACCCTGTGCGACGAGAACGCTCCCATCATCCTGGAGTCCATGGAATTCGCCGACCCGGTTATCGACATCGCCGTCGAGCCGAAGACCAAGGCTGACCAGACCAAGATGGAAATCGCCCTGCAGAAGCTCGCCGAGGAGGACCCGACGTTCCGCGTGTCCACCAACCACGAGACCGGCCAGACCATCATCGCCGGCATGGGCGAGCTGCACCTGGAGATCATCGTTGACCGCCTGATGCGCGAGTTCAAGGTCGAGGCCAACGTCGGCAAGCCTCAGGTTGCTTACCGTGAGCGTCCGGGCCACGAAGTGCTCTCCGCCGAGGGCAAGTTCGTCCGCCAGTCCGGTGGTCGCGGCCAGTACGGCCATGCGGTCATCAACATGTACCCGCAGGAGGCCGGCAAGGGCTACGAGTTCGAGAACAAGATCGTCGGCGGCGTGGTTCCCAAGGAATACATCCCGTCCATCGACAAGGGCATCCAGGAAGCTCTCAACACCGGCGTTCTGGCTGGTTACCCGGTCGAAGACGTTCGCGTCGAGCTCATCGACGGTTCTTACCACGACGTCGACTCTTCGGAAGCTGCCTTTAAGGTGGCAGGCTCCATGGCCATCAAGGACGCCCTGCGCAAGTCCGACCCGGTCATCCTCGAGCCCGTCATGGCCGTCGAGGTCGAAACTCCCGACGAGTACACCGGTTTCGTCATGGGCGATATCCCGTCTCGCCGTGGCATGATCCAGGGCCAGGAGGCCCGCAGCGGCGCGGTCGTCATTTCCGCGAAGGTGCCGCTGGGCATGATGTTCGGTTACGCGACCGACCTGCGTTCCGGTACGCAGGGCCGCGCTACCTACACCATGCAGTTCGACTCTTACCAGCCGGTGCCCAAGAGCGTCGCGGAAGAGATTATCAGCAAGGCCGGCGGTAACGCGTAAGCGTTCTGTCGATAGCTATACGGAGGATATGAAAGTGGCTAATCAGAAGATTCGCATCCGTCTTAAGGGATACGATCATGAGATCGTGGATCAGTCCACGAAGCTCATCGTCGATACCGCCCAGAAGACCGGTGCAAAAGTGTCCGGTCCCATCCCGCTGCCGACGGAGCGCAACCTGTTCACCGTCGTCAAGGGCCCGCACGTCAACAAGGACTCGCGCGAGCAGTTCGAGA
>CAVBPP010000282.1:0-2110 GCA_963597295.1 Paratractidigestivibacter sp.
CTTTTCCATGGTGGGCTTCCCTCTTGATTCCAGGCGTTTTCACTAATGCGTGAAAATTATAGTACTTGCAAGGGGTTTTACTGCCTGCATCGGGGAAAACGCGCGGAAGTTAACATGGCAGCGCTAGCGGCAGAGCGCCACGATCGCCGTGCCTACGACGATCAGCGCCAAGCCGATGGCGCTTTTGCACGTGAGGCGCTCCTTGAACACCAGCCAGGCGAACGCGATGGAAACCAGCAGCGACAGCTTGTCTATCTGCACGACTACGCTGACAACGCCGGTCTGGATGGCGTAGTAGTAGAACAGCCACGACGCGCCGGTGGCCAAGCCCGAGGCCGCCAGGAACCCAAGTTCGCTTCGTTTCGTTTCCTTGACCAGGGGAAGCTTTCCCTTCCCAATGACTATCGCCCACGCCATCACCAGTACGACGCACGTGCGGATAGCGGTTGCCAGGTTCGATTCGACGCCCTCGATGCCGATCTTCGCCAGCACCGACGTTAGCGCGGCGAACACGGCGGCGGCCAGCGCATACGCGAGCCACGCGCGGTCGCGATGGGCGTCGGCAGATGCGCTGCCGGACGCATGCGCGGAAGCATCTCGTGCCGCTAAGCCCGCGCCCGCTGGATCAGCCTCCCCCGCCGCCTTCTTCTTCTCGATCATCATGAACGTGCCGGCGGTCGCGACGGCGGTGCCCACCAGCTTCAGCGCCAGGTCGTTCGTCTCCGCGAACAGCACAATGGAGATGACCACGGCCATGAGCGTGCTCGATTTGTCGATGGGCACCACCTTGTTCACGTCGCCCGCCGAAAGCGCCTTGAAATAGCAGATCCAGGAGGCGCCGGTGGCCAGGCCTGACAGCACTAGGAACAGCCAGGAGGTAGGCGTTATGACGTCAATCTGCCCAAACGAGCCAACAACGGCAACCATCACCCACGTGAACACGACGACCACGCACGTCCGCAGCGCCGTGGCCACGTCGGAATCGGTCGTTTTGATGCCGCATTTCGCCAAAATGGAAACGATGCCCGCGAACAGCGCAGACGCGAACGCGGCGGCAATCCAAGCTTGCATATTCTTCTCCCTTCCCCACAAGCATACACCTACGTGCATGGACTGTGGGATTGGGCCGCCTCCGATAAGATCGCCGAACTGACGCAGGACATCCGCGGCAACCTGACGGCAGCGGATTATTCGGCAGCGGCTATCCATCCCCACCCCACAGCGTCCAAAAGAGCACGCGAAACCACGCTGCACCTACTGCGGAGAAGAAATGCTTACGAGGCAATAGCAGCAGCCGGCCTACAGCAGCCGTCGCAGCCGCCAGCACAGCCAACAAGACAAAGGGATGCTTCTAATGTTTTGACGCTATGGGCAACACTCGCTATAACAGGCAATCAAAAACCGACTCCCACTCTTAGTGGGCTTCGAGCATCTTCGCATGCAAACGAAAAGACACCCCTGGTGTCCCATGGGCGTTCTGCGTACGCCGATAAGACATTAGGGGTGTCCCTTTGTCTGCTTTGTCTGGTCGTGGCTGTTTGGTTAGCGCTTGCGCTTGCGGGCGATGATGCCGGTCGCCACCGCCGCCGCCAGCGCGAGCACTGCGATCGCCGCGATGGCTACGACCGGGACGGAATCTCCCGTGGCCGACGAAGCGGACTTGGTCGATCCGCCGTTCGTCGCGGAGCCCTTATCGGCGCCGTCCGTTGCGGCGGGCGCGCCGCCGTCGGGGGCCGGCGCGGGCTCGCCGGAGGCGCTCCAAACCGCGTGCAGCGTCAGGTCGGACGTCACGGGCTTGCCGAAGTCGTATTCGTTGCCTTCCGCATCGGCCCAGTACTGGAACGTGAAGCCCTCGAGGGTCGGGTCATCGGGGCGCGTCGCCGTGCCGCCGGCGGCCACGGTCTGCGCCGGCACGGGCGTGCCGCCGGCGGAGTCGAACGTCACCGTGAACGCGGAGGCGGGCTCGCCGCCCTTCGACCAGTGGGCGTACAGCGTCAGGTCGGCCGTCACCGGCGCGGAGAAGTCGTAGGCCGTGCCGTCGGCCAGGCACCAGCCCTGGAACGTGAAGCCGTCCTGCGTCGGGTCGGCGGGCTTGCTGGCCTTGCCGCCC
>CAVBPP010000283.1:0-2097 GCA_963597295.1 Paratractidigestivibacter sp.
CCGGCAACAATTGTGGAGGGGCTTGTCGGCGGAAGGTGAGCGCCGTTTCGGGGGGGTGGGTGGAGTTGCCGACAGATAGTGCGCAGCATTTCGGGGGTATGGGTTAGAGCGGCAGGCGGAATGCGGACGGTGCTTTGGGAGCATGAGCCTTGCAGTTGCAGGCCTGGGCCACCGCCGCGGCGGTTCCTCAATGGCCCTCCACCCGCTGCCGGTTACGGGCAACTTTCCCTCTGCCCTCTTCGAGCCCGTTAATCGCGCAGACATCCAATCGGCACCACGAGCACACCATCACGGCGAAGGTACGCGTAGTCGCCCACACCCGTGAGCACCATTTTGAACGAGACTCTACCCCCTTTGAGCTGGGAACACCGAGGATTGGCGAAATTTCATACCGAGACTTGGCGGGTTTTCATGCCGAGGGTTGGCGTGATTCCATGCCGAGGGTTGGCGAAGCGTGATTGACGCTATATGAAAAATGCAAGGCAACGGGTCTTCCCCGCTGCCCTGCATCTCATTTGTGGGGCATGCGCGAATGAACGCCAGCCACACGTATCTCAAACGCAACCAGAAATTGGCCCAATGAAGCCTCCTGGCAATAGAACTTGCTTACGCCTCGCTCGGCTCTTCCTGAGCTTCCGCCTCAGGCGCTTCCTGTGCGGCTTCCGCAGAAGCCTCTTCCTCGAGCTCATCCTCAAGCGGGTGAAGCAGCGGGTCGGTGTCAGGCGTCAGGAACAGCATGAAGTTCGGCGCCTTGCCCAGATAGATGAGCTGCTCGTTGTAGCTCACGGTGCCATCGGCCTTCTGCTCGTAAAGCAGGCCAACCGTCTCGCCCTGAATGGCACCCGGAACACCGCCCTCAGCGATGATGACGTCGCGCTCACCGTCGTCAGTCGTCAGGTAGCCGTCATAGCAGAATGCATAGGCGTCAGCGCCGCGCACGTGCTCAACCGTATGCTTGGCGAAAGCGGTCATTTCCTCGTCGGTCTCGCCCTCGACAGACTCAAAGAAGAGCTTGTCCGCCACCGCAATCGCGGTAAACGGATCGAAGCCGCCCTGCTCGTCGAACTTTCCCCGTGCCTCTTCAACTACATAGCTCAACAGGCTCGCAAGAATCTCGGGGATTTCCGGAACCTCTTTGATATTGGAATCAATTTCGCGCTCAGCCATGTGCGCCCCTTTCTCGTAATCCTTGCGTGAGTGTAGCGTATAAGAAAAGCGCCCCGGGGCGGGACACCCACGAATCTGGCGGAGGGGCGCGGATTGCCCCGCGTTTGTGCGCCGCACAAGCCCTGCCTGAACCCCATGTCGCTCCGGACTCGCGGACACGTACGCACTGGCTTCATGCGGCGGACGCGCATGGCCGTCGAATTCACTCGACGAGTACACGAACACGCATGGTTGCTGGACTTACGCGTCTTGCGCCCACCTTGCATACGATCCGCCGCCCGTCACGCATTCGACAAGTCAACGAGTCGTACTCCAGAAATGCTTCGCAGACGCAGCATGCAAGAAAGCGGCCACCGTCCCCGATGGCCGCCTTGTGTTCGCACGTATTGAGGGTTGGCGCGCTTAGCGCACGGAGGCCCTCCTGCGCGCCGCCAGCGCGATGCCGGCCATGGCAGCCGCGCCCACAAGCAGCGCGGGAGCGGCGGGCGCGCCGTCGCCGGTGCGCGGGACCGCCGAGGCGGCGGCGTCGGCATCCGCGGCGTCATCGTCGTCGGACTTCGAGGACTTGCCGGACTTGCCGGAGCCGAGCGCGGGGATCAGGATGTCGTCCTCGTAGTCGGCCTCGTTCTGGCAGGCGGCGTCGGTGAAGTAGCGGCCGCAGTCGACGCAGTGCCAGTGCTCGATGTAGCCCGGGGCGGATTTGGTGGGCGCCAGCGCCTCATAGTGCTCGAGGCCGGCATGGTTGTCGGGGTCGGTCGCGCCGTACTCGGTGCTGCACGTCTCGCAGAAGGCGGCCTCGATGCAGGTGGCCTCGCCGTCATGCTCCTCGTATCCGTCCTTCTGGCTGTCCTCGGTGATGTCGCAGCCGGGCGCCTCGCACTCGTGCCAATGGTGCGTCCCGTCGAAGTTCCAGGCACTCGACCAGCTGTG
>CAVBPP010000284.1:0-2073 GCA_963597295.1 Paratractidigestivibacter sp.
GGTTGGGGCCCGAAAGCACCGCCAAGCGGCCGGCGTTTTCCAAAACGGATTCGAAGATGCCCACGGGCAGCAGGCCCGTTTCGGCCTCGGCGCCCTTCGAGCAGATGACGATGGGCGTATCGGGGGCGATATGCGGAGCCATCTGATCTGCGACGTCGCGCAGGATGTTCGACGGGGTTACCACGACGGCGGCCTGCGCGCCCGCTAGGGCTTCAGCATAGGACGTGGTAGCCGTGATGTTTTCCGAAAGGCGCGAATCGGTCAGGTAGCGCGGGTTCACGTGGTTTTGGTTGATTCCTTCCACAACCTGGGGCTTGCGCGCCCAAAGCGCCACGTCATGGCCGTTGTTGCCCAGCTGCTGGGCCAGCGCCGTGCCCCAAGATCCAGCTCCGATAACCGCAACCTTCATGCTGTTCGCCTTTCGTACTTGTTGCCCCGCCTGGCGCCGTCGCGCGGGGAGGGGCGGGCGGGCCGATGCCGGCCCGGTTGGCCTGTCGCCGCCGCGCGGGACGAGCGGGTTAACTGGCCCGATTGACTTGCCGTCACCGCGCGGGTGGGCCGAGCGAGGCCGCCTGCCCGCCGCTGCCCCGCCAGCCGCTTACGCTTCCTTCTTGTCGCCGATGCGGCGTTCGGTGCCTTCGCGCAGGCGCTGGATGTTGCCGCGATGCGCCCACACCACCGTCAGCGCGCCGGCCGTGCAGCACAGCCACGCGAACGGGGCAAACGTCGCGAACAGGAAGTAGTACGCCGCAATGAACGGGCACGCCGCCGCCGACGCAACCGAGCCCAGCGACACGTACTTCGTCGCAATGACCAGCACGGCGAAAATAGCCAGCTCAAGCACCGCGCCGGGCACGCCGAACGTCACGAACAGGCAACCGATGGCCACCGCTATTCCCTTGCCGCCCTTGAAGCCAAGCCACGGGCTGAAAATATGGCCCCACACACAGCCGGCGAACGCCAGCGCCGCGAAGTCGCTGTACCCGATAACGTGCCCGGTCAGAAGCGTGCCGCCGCCGCACAGGTTAGCCGCCGCAAGCGCGATGGCGCCCGACGCGAGGCCCTTGCCGAAGTCGAGCACGAACACCGCGCCGCCGCCGACCTTCCCCATGGTGCGCATGGCGTTGGTGGTGCCGATGTTGCCGCTGCCGTGCTGGCGGATGTCGGTGTGGAAGAACACGCGCGAGATGATGACGCCCCACGGGATGGACCCGAGCAGGAACGAGCAAACGAACACGCCGATGAAGCCAAGCAATTCCACGTAGTCAGTCTTTCTCTTTCAGCAAGACAAAGGGACACTCCTAATGTCTTATTGTGGGTGTTTTATGTACGGCGACCAGACATTAGGAGTGTCCCTTTGTCTGGTTCAGGTGGATCCCGCTAAAGCGAACCTTAGTCCTTCTTCTTGAACTTCAGCTTCACTGGGGTTCCCGTTAGGTCGAAGGACTTTCGCAGGCGGTTTTCCAGGAAGCGTTCGAAGTTGTCGGTGATCAGGTCGGGGCGGTTGACGAAGAAGGTGAACTGCGGGGGGCAGGTCGCCGTCTGCGTGACGTACTTCATGCGCAGCACGGCCTTGCCCTTCGACACCGTGTGGCCGCCTTCGCGGATTTCGCCGAGCCATATGTTCAGCTGGTTGGTGGGGATGGTCTTGCCGTAGTTGGCGTAGGCGGTGTTCACCGCGTCCCAGATTTTGCCGCAGCTTTTGCCCGTCAGCGCGCAGGTGGCCACCACCGGCGCGTAGCCCACAAACGTCATGCGGTCGGCAATCTTCTCGCGCACCTCGGCCTTCGCGTCGGGGCCTTCCACCAGGTCCCACTTGTTCAGCACGATGACCATGGCGCACTCGCGTTCGGCGGCGAACCCGGCCACGCGCTGGTCCTGGTCGGTAAGGCCGATGGAGCCGTCGATGACCAGCAGCGCCACCTCGGCGCGATCGATGGCGCGCATGGCGCGAACGAATCCGTAGTATTCCACGTCCTCGTCGATCTTGTTCTTGTTGCGCAGACCCGCCGTGTCAACGATGGTGTAGCGCTGGCCCTCGTGCTCGATGATGGTGTCGATGGCGTCGCGCGT
>CAVBPP010000285.1:0-2031 GCA_963597295.1 Paratractidigestivibacter sp.
GTCGAGACCCTGCGCCTCGGCGGCGAACAGGGCGTTCGGGTCGGTGAGTACCGGACGGGTAGCCACACGGGAAAGCCGGGCGGCGCTGCGCTCGATCGCGCGACCCATGCATCCGTTCAGGCTATTCCCGCGCGCCGCGAACAGAGCATCCAAGCTCTCACGGGCCGGGCTCACCTTCTCGGCCGCGGCCGTCGGCGTCGAAGCGCGCAGGTCGGCAACCATATCCGCAATGGAAGTGTCGGGCTCATGCCCGATCCCCGTCACCACCGGCACCGGACACTTTACGATCATGCGCGCCAGGAATTCGTCGTTGAACGGCATCAGGTCCTCATACGACCCACCGCCGCGCACCACCAGCACCACTTCGGCACCGGCATGCACGACCGCGCGCATGCCCTCCACGATGCCCGCCGCCGCACGCGGGCCTTCCACGGGCACGCCGGCGAGCAGCACGCGAGCCACAGGAAAACGCCTGCGAAGCGTTCGCAGCACATCGTGCACGGCATCGCCGCGAGGAGAGGTGACCAGCCCGATGGTCAGCGGATATTCCGGAATGGGAAGCTTACGCTCAGGGTTCATGAGCCCCTCGGCCTGAAGCTTTCGCGCAAGGTTGGCCACCTGAGCGCGCAAATTGCCCTCGCCGGCAAGCGCCACGGAGAGCACATCGAAGTTCATGCGGCCCTTCGCTGCATACAGGGTGAAACGACCTGTAAGCTCGACGAGCTGCCCGATGGCCAGCTCCACGCCGGCAGAACAGTAGCGGTTATTCCACATCATGCAGGGAAGCGCGGCCGACGAATCCTTCACCGTGAAGTAAACGGCCTTGTAGCCCGGCTTGTTCGACAGCTCGGAAACCTCGCCGATCAAGCGCACGGTCACGCCCTCGAGCGCACCTTTCGCCAGCTGCATGGCGGCGGATACGGAAAGCGCCTGCGATTCGCCGCCCGTGGAAGCGCCAAACGTGCCGCCCAGGTCGGATGAGGCGACCCGACGAGCGCCGGACGCAGCGGCACGGGCACCGTATGCGTTCGCGGCGCTTCTGGCAGCGGCTACCGGATCGGGCGCCGCATCGTATCGCGCTGACACGGGAACCGCGACCTAGTTGTCGTTGCCGCGGGCGATGGACAAGTAGTACAGAAGCTGCAGCACGGACGTCAGCGCGGCGGCCACATAGGTGAGCGCGCAGGCGCGAAGAACGCTGAACGCGCCGGATTCCTCGGACTGGGAAAGACCCTGCGTGGAAAGGTACGCCAGTCCACGGCGCGACGCGTTGAACTCAACCGGCAGCGTGACCAACTGGAACGCGACGACGACGGCATACACCAGGCAAGCGAGCAGCGCCAGCCCGGAAATGTTCAGAATGATGCCGATCATCAGGATGAACACCCAAGCGTTCGAAGCGAAATTCACCGCGGGGACAAGCGCGCTGCGGATCTTCATGGGCGTGTAGCCCTGGGCGTACTGACAGGCATGCCCGACCTCGTGGCACGCCGTGGCGATGGCCGTGATGGAGGTTCCCGAATACGCATCGGGGTCAAGGGTGATGGAATTGCTGCGCGGGTCGAAATGATCCTCGCTCGGACCGCCCTGATAGATCTGCACGCCGGTGACGCCGTTGGCGGCAAGCATGCGCTGGGCCATCTGGGCGCCGGTGATGCCGGTCGATGCGTTCACCTTGGTATATTTCTTGATTTGAGAGTTGACGTACCATGTGGCGCCGCAGCCGATGATCATGGTGACGACGATGAGCGCGATGTATGACATGGACATAAGGCCTATCAGCTCCTTTTCGAAAGAGCGCCGCAAATGCGACGCCATCCCTTTTATCTCTTGCCGAAAGTATACCGAAGCCGAGCGCGGCGGCGGGCCCGACGGGCAAACTCGCCGCGAAACGTTCGCAATCCGTTACGAGAACCCTACGAGCATTGCGGAAAGCCGCGGAAGCCGAAGGCTGCAGGCCGTACGAAAGCCAGCTGACGAAGCGAAACGGCGAACGCAAGCGCCGCAAACGGGCGCGAAACCCGCCTACTC
>CAVBPP010000286.1:0-2018 GCA_963597295.1 Paratractidigestivibacter sp.
GTCCTTCCCAGGCCGCGGCGATTTCGGCATTTCACAGGCGCAATTGAGCGCCTGCGCGGCAATCGGCGCTTCGGCGCAAGCCGAATGCGCCGTTAGTTGAAAAAAGTAAACGCAAAGGTGTTGCGCTTGCCCCTGCAGCGTTGCGGTTGCTTTTACAGGTAACCCAGCCGAATTCACTCAATTTAGCTGCGGATGCGTCGTTGTGGAGCCGGCTTTACGGGGGTAAAATAAAAGTGCGTGTATCAGCATCCTTTCAGAGCAGGTGAGGGCAATGGAATTCCTTGAAGCGTATAACGAAATTCCCATCGGCATCGCCATGTGCGATGTAAACGGCCTGGTCACCGACTGCAACGAAAGGTATTTGGCGACGCTCGGCGTCACACGCGACGAAATACTCGGCTACAACATCTTCGATTCGTACAACTTCACGCCCGAGCAGTTGCAGGAAATTCGCACCTGCTCGTCGTACGAGTACAGCCAGACGTACACCATTCCTAAGCATGACTTGGTGAATTCCACCGAGGACGTCATTTCCATCGACGTGAAAATCGCCCGTCATGTTGAAGATGGCGAAACCGCAGGTTATATGGTGTATTTGGTCAACCATACGGAACAGTGGAGAAGCCACAGGGACCAAATGGCCACGCAAGAGGCACGCTACCATAACCTTATCGATAGCTTGCCGCTCGATTACACGCATTCGCGACTGATTTTCAACGCCGAAGGGCGCATCGTCGATTACCTGAACATGTCTGGCAACAGGCAGTGCGAGAAGTTCTACGAAGCCCATAACATGACTTGGGGCAAGACGCTTGCCACGAAGTTCCTGCCGAAAAGCTGGCCGAACATCATTGGACCGCTCAACGACTTGCGCGATTCGGGCGCAACCGGTGGCCATTTCTTCTACGACTGCGTAGAGGTGGGCGAGAAATACGAGATGGTGGCCGTTTTCGAGGGTGACGAATGGGTGAACCTGATCAGCCTGCCCGTTACCACCATCGAGCAAGCACGCCAGCTGGCCGAGAAAAACCTGCGCGCCGAGCAGCAGGCGCACGATCGCGATATGGCAGAGAGCATGCGCAAGGTGAACGCCGCGAACGCCGCGAAGTCGAACTTCCTGTTCAACATGAGCCACGACATCCGCACGCCCATGAACGCCATCATCGGCTTCACCGATATTCTGGAACGTCACCAGCAAGACCCGGCCCGCAGGCAGGATTGCATCGACAAGATTCGTCAGTCTTCCGAAACACTGCTTGACCTGATCAACAACATTCTTGACATGTCGTGGATCGAAAACGGCAAGGTGAAGCTTGAGGAAGGGCCTCGCGATGCGCTGCGCTTTTTCGAGTCGTTGGGCGATATGTTCTCGTCGCAGATGACGAGCCACGGGCTTGAGTTCGTCTGCTCGCCGAACGTGCAGCATCGTTACGTGCACATGGATCAAACCGTGATGCGCAGGGTGTTCAGCAATTTGCTGTCGAACGCGCTGAAATACACGCCCGCGGGCGGGCACGTGAGCCTTACGATAACGGAAACGCCCTGCGACCGCGAGGGCTTCGGCCGCTATGTGGCCACGGTGCAAGACGACGGCATCGGTATGTCGAAGGACTTCCTGAGTCACCTGTTCGAGGAGTTCACGCGTGAGCGCACCAGCACCGAAAGCCGCGTGCAAGGAAGCGGCCTGGGTATGGCCATCGTGAAAACCTGCGTGAGCATGATGGGCGGCACCATTTCGGTGGAAAGCGAGCCCGATGCGGGCACGACGTTCACGGTGGTGCTGGAGCATCGCCTGGCGACCGAAGACGACGTGATGCCCGACCAGCCCGTGCCGGATCACCTGACCGACCGTTTCGCCGGCAAGCGCGTGCTTATGGCCGAGGATAACGACCTGAACGCCGAGATAGCCTGCGAAATTCTGGGCGGTGCGGGGCTTGTCGTCGATCGTGCGGCTAACGGTCAGGTTTGCATCAGCATGCTGCAGCAGGCCGGCCCGGGCTATTACGACGCGGTGCTGA
>CAVBPP010000287.1:0-2017 GCA_963597295.1 Paratractidigestivibacter sp.
CCCTGGGGGTCGGCTGCGCCTGTTGCGGCGCAAGTGGATACAATACGCGCCCCCGCCCCGACGCGCAAGGGGCAATTTGCCTTGAGGGCTTTTCTACACAAGGCGTTCACATTTGGGCGATCGGGGCGCCCCGCGGCCTCCGCCGGGTGCCTGCTGCCGCCGTTGGGGATGCGGAACGCGGGGATGCGCCTGCGCGCGCACCGCTCGACCACCGCTCGCCGCTCGTCCGCCTCGCTCGTTCCATTACCTCCTGGGACGAGTATGCCCCGGGGGTAACGGCGCGGGCGTCTCATATAAGGCAAAGCGTGCGCTCACTTCAAATCGGGAATCTCAACATCGCCCAAGCGCCCGACCGCCCTCTTGGGGTCTCCCTTGCAGAAGGTCAGCACGTTCTGGTGCGCCTTGCCCAGCTTTCGGCTGGCGGCGAACTGCCTGCCCGCGCGGATAGGCGGGCTCCCGGCGGGCGTTACCAGGATGGCCTCGTTGTAGTACCTCGCGCCCGCGCGTTCCATTATCTCGACGGTTTTTCCCGGCAGGTTGTAATAGAAGCCGTCCTTGCCCCGCGCATCGCCTATGACGACGACGGCGAACCTATCGTCCGCCAGCTTGGCCACGGCCTTGCGCAGGATGACCTCGTACATCTCAAGGAAGCCGTCGATGCCCATGTTCGATATGTCGGCGGGGTCATCGCTGTACACCTCGAGGTCGGCGTAAGGCGGGCAGGTGAACAGAAGGTCGAACCCGTCCTCATCGAGCAGCCCGTCCATCTCGGCGCTATCGCCATGAATCCACGTTGGGCACGTACCGCATAGCTCGTTGCCCTGCGCCCTGTTGGCCTCCACCTGTTCGGCGCGAAGCTCGATGCCCGTGTAGGCGCGACCCATCCGCTCGGCCACGATGCCGCGCACCGAGCCGCCCACGAACGGGTCTAGCACGCGGTCGCCCTCGGCGCTGTACCAGGCATACGAAAGCTCGCATAGCACGGGGTCAAACACGCTCGTGCCGGTATCGGACAGCGACGAGGAATCGCCGCGCTCGTATGCCTCGGCCTCGAACTCGGCGTTAGTCATTGAGCGTCCTCTTTTTTTTTCTCTCTCTCGGCTTTCCGCTTCTGGCGGTAGTATCCGGGGTCGGCACCGCTTCTGGACTGGAACAGCGTTCCCATGCAATCTCCTATGCTCTCCGTTGGTTATCGAGGCGCAGCGACCTAGCCGCGCCGTTTGCAGCCGCTGGCCTTCGCTCGGTTCAGCGGCAAGGGGCTTCCGCCCGGTACTCCCGCGACTTTCCCAGAAGCCCCGGCAGGTAGGCTAGACCCCCCGCGACCCAGCTCGGAGCGGATGCCGAGCGACATCCATGCCCGCTTGCGCTCCGCCCACTCGCCGCTGCGTGCGTTCAGCACGCTGAACGGCGCGATGCCGAAACGCTCCGTCAGGGAACCCGCATGGCTCTCCTCCCCGGCCTCCGGCTCCCCAGGCTCGTCGCCCATATCCGTATCCATATCCAAGTCGAACCCGAATTCCCCGAAGTCGAAGTCCAGCTCCTCGAGGTCGATTTCCAGCTTGTCGAAGTCCCAGCCGGTGTTCATGGTCAGCTGGTTGTGAACGTGCGTGTAGGCGCGGCGCTGCTCGTCGCTCAGGTGGTCGAGCCGGATGACCGGCAGCGCCCCAAGCCCGAGCTTCTTGGCGGCTATCACGCGCCCGTGTCCTTCGACTATCCCGGTGCCCTCGGGGCCGTCCCAGACGGCCACCGGGTCGTTGAAGCCGAACTCCTCGATGCTCGCCGCTATCTGGTCTATCTGCTCGTTGGTGTGAATCTTCGCGTTGTTCGCGTATGGGATAAGCTCGTCGGTCGGCATCTCCTCGACCGCAAGCTCCGGCATCGGCCGCATATGCGCTCCTTCCTGTAGGTTGCGCCTATACGGTACCCGCAGGGTAACGGGGCAAAAGGAAAGCCCGCGATTGCGGGCTTTCTTTGCTTGCTAGTAAACGCATCCCTCTTTGTATTCCTCGACGTACCT